>NZ_JBHWUU010000046.1:9146-31699 GCF_042737375.1 Streptomyces sp. NPDC060000 | reverse complement strand
GGTCGGCAGAGACCAGCGGGACAGCGGGAACCGCAGGGTCGGCAGAGACCAGCGGGACAGCGGGGACAGCGGGAACCGCGGGGCAGTGGGCTAGGCCCGCTGCCCGTACCCGCGCAGTCGTTCGCCCGCCTCCGCGACCTGTTCCTCCGTCAGGAGCGAGGGGCTCAGGCCGGGTACCGACGCGGCCGTCAGCCACAGGCGGCACATCCACTCCAGCTGGGCCGTGCGGTCGTAGGCCTGGTCGAGGGTGTCGCCGTAGGTGAGGGTGCCGTGGTTCTGCAGGAGGCAGCCGCTGCGGCCGGCGAGGGCCCGGAGCATGTTCTCGGCCAACTCCTCGGTGCCGTAGGTCGCGTAGGGGGCGACCCGGACCGGGCCGCCGAGCGCGCCCGCCATGTAGTGGACGCGGGGCAGCTCGGTGACGAGTGTCGAGACGGCGGTCGCGTGCACGGCGTGGGTGTGGACGACCGCCTCGGCGTCCGTGGTGCGGTAGACGGCGAGGTGCATGGGCAGCTCGCTCGTCGGGCGCAGGGTGCCGAGCACCTGCCGGCCGGTGAGGTCGACGCCCGTGACGTCGTCCGGGGTGAGCCTTTCGTAGGGCACGCCCGACGGTGTGACCAGCACGGTGTCGCCGACACGTACGGAGACGTTGCCCGAGGTGCCGACGACCAGCTGGTCGGTCACCGTGCGGCGGGCCGTCGTGACGAGCGCCTCCCAGGCCCGCGCCTCCTCGAGGACGGCATGCCTGCCCCGCCGCTCTTCCGTGCCCGGTGCGCCGTCCCGGTGACCCCGGGTCTCCCCCTGCTCGCGTCGCTGCTCAGCCATGCCGCGATCCTGCCAGGAGCCGCCGGGGGGCGCCGGGGGCGCGGGCAGTGCCGGCCGGAAGTCGCGCCTCCGGAAGGCCGCATATCGGCATACTTCACTTCCTTGAGGTGATCGGCCGGAGATCGACCGTCATTCACCGATGTCCGCGGAGCTACCCCTAGCCTCTGGACGGCTTTCG
Source organism: Streptomyces sp. NPDC060000 (assembly GCF_042737375.1). NCBI lineage: Bacteria > Bacillati > Actinomycetota > Actinomycetes > Kitasatosporales > Streptomycetaceae > Streptomyces > Streptomyces sp. NPDC060000. Next base: position 30,699 of record NZ_JBHWUU010000046.1, on the reverse strand, counting down.
TGCGCGCCGCCGTTCCGGGGGAATCATGGCTCGCGCCCACCATCCGTCGCCGCGTCGCCACGGCCGCGCCTGGGCGGCCTGCGCCGTGGTGCCGGCCGCGGTCGGCACCGCGCTCACTCAGACGCCCGCCCGGAGCGGCGGTGCCGCCGAGGGGACACGACGTCTCGTCCCACCGGAAGACCGTCGACCGGCCGAGGGCGAAGGCCGTGGGGGCGCGGTTCGTCCACGTCAGGGCGACCGAGGGCACCGCCCATCGCAATCCCCGTTCCGGGGCGCGGTACGACGGAGCGGCCGCCGCGGGCCTGTTCCACGGCTCGTACCACTTCGCCCTGCCGGACGGGGGCTCGGGCAAGGCACGGGCGGCGCATTTCGTACACAATGGCGGCCACTGGAACGCGGGCGGCCGGGCCCTGCCGCCCGCCCTCGACATCGAGTACGACCCCTACGACAGCGGGCGCCCGTGCTACGGCCCGACCAAGGCGAAGACGGTCGCCCGGACGGGGCTTTCAGCGACGAGCGTGCACCGGCCGACCGGCGGCGCCCGGCGATCTGCCCGACGGCCCACTGGTGGAACCTCCGCACGGGCGGCAGCGGCGCCTTCGCCGCGGATCACGCCCTGTGGATCGCCCGTCACCAGGCGTCCGACATGGGAATCCCGCCCTCCGGATGGCCCACCTGGGCCTTCTGGCGGTACGCCGACAGCAGCGATCCGCCGTGTGACCAGAATCTCTTTCACGGCTCCGAGAGCGAGCTGCCGAGGTTCGCCAACGCCGGGTGACCGTCCGACGCCTGCCCGGTCCCCCGCCGCGCGAAGAGGCACCCCTTCGAACCCTCGCGTACAGACACCCGGATGCCCTTCCCAGTTCATCTTCCGTTCACCCAGATTGCTTACGGTCAACCAGCCAATGACTTCGAACGATTGCCTGGGTAAATGGAAAACTTCTCGCTGATCCTCGCGATTGTGGTCGTAACCGCACTCGCGTTCGATTTCACGAACGGTTTTCACGACACCGCCAACGCGATGGCCACCACCATCTCGACCGGTGCACTCAAGCCCAAGGTCGCGGTGGCCATGTCCGCCGCGCTCAACCTTGTGGGCGCCTTCCTCTCGGTGGAGGTCGCCAACACGATCTCCAAGGGTCTCGTCGACGAGACCGGCATCCGTCCCGAGGTCATCTTCGCCGCCCTGGTCGGCGCGATCCTCTGGAACCTGCTGACCTGGCTGGTGGGTCTGCCCTCCAGCTCCTCGCACGCCCTGATGGGCGGTCTGATCGGCGCCACCATCGCCTCGGCCGGTACCGGCGCGGTGCACGGTGACGCCCTGGTCACCAAGGTGCTGATCCCGGCGATCGCGGCACCGATCGTCGCGGGCGTCGCGGCGATGCTCGCGACCCGCCTCTCGTACACCCTCGGCAAGAAGGCCGACGGCAAGGCTGCGGCCAAGGGCTACCGCACGGGTCAGATCGCCTCGGCCGGCCTGGTCTCCCTCGCGCACGGCACCAACGACGCGCAGAAGACGATGGGCATCATCACCCTGGCCCTGGTCGCCGGTGGCGTCGTGGCCCCCGACTCCGACCCGCCCACCTGGGTGATCCTCTCCGCCGGTATGGCCATCGCGCTCGGCACCTACCTGGGCGGCTGGCGCATCATCCGCACCATGGGCAAGGGCCTGACCGACCTCCAGCCGCAGCAGGGCTTCGCCGCCCAGACCAGCGCGGCCACGGTCATCCTGGCCTCCTCCCACCTCGGCTTCTCCCTCTCCACCACGCACTCGGTCTCCGGTTCGGTGATGGGTGCGGGGCTGGGCCGCAAGGGCGGCGTGGTCCGCTGGTCGACGGCGACCCGCATGTTCGTCGCGTGGGGCCTGACGCTTCCGGCCGCGGCCCTGGTGGGCGCGCTCGCCGAGTCCGTCACCGACCTGGGCGACTGGGGCACGGCCGTCGTCGCGGTCTTCCTGATCGCCTCCAGCGCGGCCATCTGGAAGATCTCCCGGCGCGAGGTCGTCGACGCCTCGAACGTCAACGAGGCCGAGGAGCCGGCCGGCGTCATCACGACGGCGATCGCCGCCGTCGCCCCGCCGCCCACGGGCACGCTCCCCGAGGACCTCACCACGGACCTGACGGCCACGATCCCCGCCCCGGCCACGGAGCCCGTGACCCCCGCCGCTCCCCCGGCCGCGGCCGTCTGAGCCCGCGCACCCGGTACGAAGGAAGAGAAGCAGCATGACAATCGACTGGGCAGCCCTTGGCTCCGTCTTCGGCGTCAGCCTCGTGGTCACCGTGGGCCTCGTGGCCCTCTTCACCCTCGGCATCATGGGCCTGTCGCGGCAGGAACGCGCGACGGCGGAGGGCGGCTCTGCCACCCTCGCGGTGACCGGCGCGTACGCGTGCTTCGCGGCCTGCGCGGCGGCCGTGGCCTACGGGATCTCACTGATCGTCGCCTGACGCACCATCGGACACCCCTGGGGTGCGGGACGGATCACCGTCCCGCACCCTTCGGTCTTTGTGACGCCGCCGATCGGCCCTGTGTGGGGTTCTGCACACTCTCCCCTCGCAGGTCAACAGCAAGTTGACGGCTCTTCCGGGCCCGTGGTGGACTGCCCGGGCCATGTACGGCGGCAGAAGAGGAAGCCGGTGCGAATCCGGCGCGGTCCCGCCACTGTCACCGGGGTAGAAACCCCGGGAGCCAGGAACTCTCGCCGCCGGTCTCGTCGAACCAGGGCGTGGACACCCTGAGTGAGGACATATCGCCATGCTCGCTCGGCCGTTGAGGTACCACGCCAGGTCGCTGCCCGACCGCACGGCCGGCTGAGCCGATGCGTGCCGATCGCCTCTACGCGTACGGCGCCGCCACCGGCCTTCTTGGCGACCTGCTGCTCGGCGATCCGCGCCGAGGGCATCCGGTCGCCGCGTTCGGGCGGGCCGCAGGCGCCGTGGAGCGGGCGCTGTGGCGGGACCACCGGGGGTGGGGCGCCCTCCACGCCGTCGTGTGCGCCGGTGGGGCCGTGGGCCTGGGAGCCGTCGCCGAGAAGGCCGTACGCCGTTCCCCCGCCGCCACCGTCGCTCTCGTCTCCGCCGCCGCCTGGGCCGTAGTCGGGGGCAGTTCCCTGGTCCGGGAGGCCCGGGTCATCGGGCGGGCGCTCGAAGCGGGGGACGTCGAGGCCGCCCGGGAGCGGCTGCCGCACCTGTGCGGGCGGGACCCGCAGGCCCTGGACGCCGACGGGATCGCCCGGGCGGTCGTGGAGTCCGTCGCCGAGAACACCTCCGACGCCGTCGTGGGGGCGCTGGTGTGGGGTGCCGTGGGCGGGGTGCCGGGACTGCTCGGGTTCCGGGCCGTCAACACCCTGGACGCCATGGTCGGGCACCGGTCGCCGAGATATCTGCGCTACGGCTGGGCCGCAGCCCGCCTCGATGACGTCGCCGGCTGGCCGGGAGCCCGGCTGACCGCCGTGCTCGCCGCCGTCGCGGGCGACGATCCGCGGGGTGCGGTACGGGCCTGGCGTGCCGACGCCCGCCGGCATCCGAGCCCCAACGCCGGGCCGGTGGAGGCGTCGTTCGCGGGCGCCCTCGGGGTGCGGCTGGGCGGGACCCTGTCGTACGCCGGGCGGGTCGAGCACCGGCCCGTGCTGAACGGGGCGGCCGGACGGCCCGTCGTCGCCCGGGACATCGAACGCGCCGCACGGCTCTCCCGCCGCGTCGGCCTGCTCGCGCTCGGCGTGACCGTCGCCGCCCGCCTCGTCGCCACCGGCGTCCTCGCGAGGAACCAGAGGAACCAGAGAAGCCAGAGGAACCAGCTGAAGGGGCGTACGTCATGAGCGGGGGTCTCCTCGTCGCCGGCACCACCTCCGACGCCGGCAAGAGCGTCGTCACGGCCGGGATCTGCCGGTGGCTGGTGCGGCAGGGGGTGAAGGTGGCGCCCTTCAAGGCGCAGAACATGTCCCTCAACTCCTTCGTGACGCGGGAGGGCGCCGAGATCGGGCGGGCCCAGGCCATGCAGGCCCAGGCCTGCCGGGTGGAGCCGACCGCGCTGATGAACCCCGTGCTGCTCAAGCCGGGCGGTGAGCAGAGCAGTCAGGTCGTGCTGCTCGGCAAGCCGGTGGGCGAGATGAGCGCTCGTGGCTATCACGGGGGGCGGCAGCAGAAACTCCTCGGAACCGTTCTCGACTGCCTCGCCGAGTTGCGGGGCACGTATGACGCGGTGATCTGTGAGGGGGCGGGCAGTCCGGCCGAGATCAACCTTCGGCGGACCGACATCGTGAACATGGGGATCGCGCGGGGCGCGCGGCTGCCCGTGCTCGTCGTCGGCGACATCGACCGCGGCGGCGTCTTCGCCTCCTTCTTCGGCACCGTCGCCCTGCTCTCGCCCGAGGACCAGGAGCTGGTCGCCGGGTTCCTGGTCAACAAGTTCCGGGGGGACGTCTCCCTGCTGGAGCCCGGCCTGGACATGCTGCACGGGCTCACCGGTCGGCGGACGTACGGCGTGCTGCCGTTCCGGCACGGGCTCGGGATCGACGAGGAAGACGGACTGCGGGTCTCGCTGCGGGGGACCGTGCGGGAGTCGAACACCGCCCCGCCCGTCGGCGAGGACGTCCTGCGGGTCGCCGTCTGCGCCGTCCCGCTCATGTCCAACTTCACGGACGTGGACGCGCTGGCCGCCGAACCCGGTGTCGTCGTGCGGTTCGTGGACCGGCCCGAGGAACTGGCCGACGCCGACCTGGTGGTGATCCCGGGGACCCGGGGCACCGTGCGCGCCCTGGAGTGGCTGCGCGAGCGGGGGCTGGCCGAGGCCATTCTCCGCAGGGTCGCCGAGCAGCGGCCCGTCCTCGGCGTCTGCGGGGGTTTCCAGATCCTCGGCGAGCACATCGAGGACGAGGTCGAGAGCCGGCTCGGACACGTGGAGGGCCTCGGAGTCCTCCCGCTCCGGGTGCGGTTCGCCCGCGAGAAGACCCTCACCCGGCCCGTCGGGGAAGCCCTCGGCGAGCGGGTCGAGGGGTACGAGATCCATCACGGGGTCGCGGAGGTCACCGGCGGGGAGCCGTTCATGTCCGACGACCGGGGTCACAGCCTGGACGGCTGCCGGGTCGGGCAGACCTGGGGCACGCACTGGCACGGCTCACTGGAGTCGGACGGATTCCGGCGGGCCTTCCTGCGCGAGGTGGCGGCCGCCGCGGGCCGTCGTTTCGTGCCCGCCGCCGACACCTCGTTCGCCGGGCTGCGCGAGGAGCAGCTCGACCGGCTCGGCGACCTGATCGAACAGCACGCGGACACCGACGCGCTCTGGCGGCTCATCGAGTCGGGCGCGCCGCAAGGACTGCCATTCATTCCACCGGGAGCGCCCGCATGAGCACAGTGTTGTTGTTGTCGACCGCCGACACCGATCTGCTGGCGGCCCGGGCCGCCGCCGGTGCCTCGTACCGGATCGGCAACCCGACCCGGGTGGACGTCGCCGGGGAACTCCCCGCGCTCCTCGACGGCGCCGACATCGCGGTCGTACGGCTGCTCGGCGGCAAGCGGGCCTGGGAGGACGGGCTCGCCGCGCTCAGGGCGTCCGGGGTGCCGACCGTGCTGCTGGGCGGCGAGGCCGTACCCGACGCGGAGCTGATGGCCGAGTCGTCGGTGCCCGCCGGCGTGGTGGCGGAGGCGCTGCGGTATCTCGTCGAGGGCGGCCCGGCCAACCTGACCGAGCTGGCGCGCTTCCTCTCCGACACCGTGCTGCTGACCGGTGAGGGGTTCGTCGAGCCGCAGCAGATGCCCGAGTACGGCGTCCACGGCGAGCGTGCCTTCGTCGAGGGCCGGCCGACCATCGGGGTGCTCTTCTACCGGGCGCACGAGCTGAGCGGCAACACCGCCTTCGTGGACACGCTGTGCGACGCCGTCGAGGCACGCGGCGCCAACGCCCTTCCCGTGTACTGCGGTTCGCTGCGCGGGGCGGACCCGGGACTGTACGAGATCCTCGGGCGGACCGACGCGCTCGTCGCCACCGTGCTCGCGGCCGGCGGCGCCCACGCCTCGCAGGCCTCGGCGGGCGGGGACGAGGAGGCCTGGGACGTCGGCGCGCTCGCCGACCTCGACGTGCCCGTGCTGCAGGGGCTCTGTCTCACCTCGTCGAAGAGCGCCTGGGAGGCGTCCGACGCCGCCCTCTCCCCCATGGACGCGGCGATGCAGGTCGCCATCCCGGAGTTCGACGGGCGGATCGTCACGGTCCCCTTCTCCTTCAAGGAGCAGGGCCCGGACGACGTCCCGGTGTACATCGCCGACCCCGAGCGGGCCGGCCGCGTCGCCGGGATCGCCGTACGGCACGCCCGGTTGAAGTACAAGCCGAACGCCGACAAGAAGCTCGCGCTCGTCTTCACCGCCTACCCGACCAAGCACTCGCGGGTCGGCAACGCGGTCGGTCTCGACACACCCGCCTCGGCCATCCGGGTGCTCGACGCGCTGCGCGACGCGGGATACGGCGTCACCGGACACCCCGACAACGGCGACGAGCTGATCCACCGGCTGATCAACGCCGGTGGCCACGACGTCGAATGGCTCACCGAGGAGCAACTGGCCGCCGCGCCCGCGCGCGTACCGCTGGCCGACTACCGGGCGTGGTTCGACAAGCTCGAACCCGGACTGCGCGACGGCATGCTTCAGGCGTGGGGCGAGCCGCCGGGTGCGCTGTACGTCGACGGGGACGACATCGTGCTGGCCTCCCTGCAGTTCGGGAACGTCGTCGTGATGATCCAGCCGCCGCGCGGCTTCGGCGAGAACCCGATCGCGATCTACCACGACCCCGACATGCCGCCCTCGCACCACTACATGGCGGCCTACCGGTGGCTGGAGACCGCGACGTCGGAGGGCGGGTTCGGCGCCGACGCGATCGTGCACATGGGCAAGCACGGCACGATGGAGTGGTTGCCGGGCAAGGGGCTCGGGCTGAGCGGGGGCTGTGCCCCGGACGCCGTCCTCGGAGATCTGCCGCTCGTCTACCCGTTCATCGTCAACGACCCCGGTGAGGGCACCCAGGCCAAGCGGCGCGGGCACGCCACCGTCGTCGACCATCTCGTCCCGCCGATGGCGCGCGCCGACACCTACGGCGACCTGGCCAAGCTGGAGCAGCTCCTCGACGAGTACGCGCTCGTCTCCGACCTGGATCCGACGAAGGCGCCGGCTGTGCGCGCGCAGATCTGGACGCTGGTCAAGGCGGCGGAGCTGCACAACGACCTGCATGTGGACGAGCAGCCGGGCGACGACGATTTCGACTCCTTCGTCATGCACATCGACGGCTATCTGTGCGAGATCAAGGACGTGCAGATCAGGGACGGGCTGCACATCCTCGGCGGCGGTCCGGTCGGCGAGGCGCGGGTGAACCTCGTGCTGGCCGTGCTGCGCGCCTCGCAGGTGTGGGGCGGGCAGGCGAACGCGCTGCCGGGGCTGCGGGCCGCGCTGGCCGCGCATTTCGGGCTGGTCGAGAAGGAGCTGCTCGCCGAGCCGGGGGCGCCGGTGAAGGTGCCGGTCGAGCTGACGGATCTCGTCGAGGGGCCCGCCCGTACCGGCGCCGACGCCATCGACCTGCTGGAGCAGCTGTGCCGGCGGTTCGCGGAGGGCGCGGAGGAGAGCGGGTGGGCGCGGGCCGAGAGCCGTGCGCTGGTGCGTGAGGTGCTGGGCACCGAACTCCCGGACGCCGTCGCGGTGCTGGAGTTCGCGTGCGCCGAGGTCGTACCGCGGCTGGCGAGGACGACCGACGAGATCGGGCACATCCTCAAGGCGCTGAACGGCGGTTACGTCCCGGCCGGTCCGTCGGGCTCCCCGACGCGCGGGCTGGTCAACGTGCTGCCGACCGGGCGCAACTTCTACTCGGTCGACCCCAAGGCCATTCCCTCCAGGCTGAGTTGGGAGGTCGGGCAGTCCCTCGCCGACTCCCTCGTGCAGCGGTATCTCCAGGACACCGGCGACTACCCGAAGTCCGTCGGCCTGACGGTCTGGGGCACCTCCGCGATGCGCACCCAGGGCGACGACATCGCCGAGATCCTGGCACTGCTGGGCTGCCGCCCGGTGTGGGACGACGCCTCACGGCGGGTGACCGGGTTCGAGGTGGTGCCGCTGTCGGAACTCGGCCGGCCGCGTATCGACGTGACCGTCCGTATCTCCGGCTTCTTCCGGGACGCGTTCCCGCACGTGGTGGGGCTGATCGACGACGCGGTGCGGGCGGTGGCCGAGCTGGCCGAGCCCGCCGAGTCCAACTTCGTGCGCGCCCACGTGGACGAGGACGCCGCCGCGCACGGCGACCGGCGGCGCGCGACGGCCCGTATCTTCGGCTCGAAGCCGGGGGCCTACGGGGCGGGTCTGCTGCCCCTGATCGATGCCCGCAACTGGCGCTCGGACGCGGACCTCGCCGAGGTGTACGCCGTCTGGGGCGGTTACGCCTACGGGCGCGGGCTCGACGGGCGGGCGGCCCGCGGGGACATGGAGACGGCGTTCAGGCGGATCGCCGTCGCCGCCAAGAACGTGGACACGCGTGAGCACGACCTCGTCGACGCCGACGACTACTTCCAGTACCACGGCGGCATGGTCGCCATGGTCCGGCACCTCACGGGCGCCAACCCCGAGGCGTACGTGGGTGATTCGGCGACGCCGGACCAGGTGAAGACGCGCACGCTGGGCGAGGAGACGCACCGCGTGTTCCGGGCCCGGGTGGTCAACCCGCGCTGGATGGCGGCCATGCGCCGGCACGGCTACAAGGGCGCCTTCGAGATGGCGGCGACCGTCGACTACCTGTTCGGCTACGACGCCACCGCCGGGGTGGTCGACGACTGGATGTACGAGAAACTCAGCGCCGAGTACGTCTTCGACGCGGAGAACCGGGACTTCATGAAGAAGTCCAACCCGTGGGCCCTGCGGGGCATCACCGAGCGGCTCCTCGAGGCCGCCGACCGCGGGCTGTGGGCCGAGCCGGACGCCGACACGATCGAGCGGCTGCGCGCCACCTACCTGGAACTGGAAGGCGACTTGGAGGGCGACGACAAGTGAGTACCCCGTTCCCGTTCACGGCCGTCGTCGGCCAGGACGACCTGCGGCTCGCGCTGCTGCTGAACGCCGTCTCGCCGGCGGTGGGCGGTGTGCTGGTCCGCGGCGAGAAGGGCACCGCCAAGTCCACGGCCGTGCGCGCCCTTTCGGCGCTCATGCCCACGCTGGACGTCGTCACCGGCTGCCGTTTCTCCTGCGACCCCGACTCCCCCGACCCCGCCTGCCCGGACGGGCCGCACGAGCCGGGGGCGTTCGAGACCCGGCCGGCCCGGATGGTCGAACTGCCCGTCGGCGCCTCCGAGGACCGGCTCGTAGGCGCCCTCGACATCGAGCGGGCGCTCGCCGAGGGCGTCAAGGCCTTCGAGCCGGGGCTGCTCGCGGACGCGCACCGCGGGATCCTGTACGTCGACGAGGTCAACCTCCTCCACGACCACCTGGTCGACCTGCTGCTGGACGCGGCCGCGATGGGGGCCTCGTACGTGGAGCGCGAGGGTGTCTCCGTACGCCATGCCGCGCGGTTCCTGCTCGTCGGGACCATGAATCCCGAAGAGGGCGAACTGCGGCCGCAGCTGCTCGACCGGTTCGGGCTGACCGTGGAAGTCGCCGCCTCGCGCGAGCCCGACCAGCGGGTGGAGGTCGTACGGCGACGGCTCGCCTACGACGACGATCCGGAAGGGTTCGCCGCGCGGTGGGCGGACGAGGAGAGCGCCGTACGCGGGCGGATCACGGCGGCGCGCGCGCTGCTGCCGTCGGTGCGGCTGGGCGACGGGGCGCTGCGGCAGATCGCGGCGACCTGCGCGGCTTTCGAGGTGGACGGCATGCGGGCCGACATCGTGATGGCGCGGACCGCGGTCGCGCTGGCCGCCTGGGCCGGACGGACCGACGTGCTCGCCGAGGACGTACGGCAGGCCGCCCTGCTCGCGCTGCCGCACCGGCGGCGGCGCAACCCCTTCGACGCGCCGGGACTCGACGAGGACAAGCTCGACGAGACGCTGGAGGAGTTCGGCGGCTCGGACGACGAGGACCCCGACCCCGACCCCGACGGGCCGGGCGGCGGGGACGGCGGGCAGCCGCCGCAGCCCGACGGTGACGGTCCACAGGGCGACGACACCGCCGACCGTCCCGAGACCGACGGTACCGACGGTACCGAAGAGGCGGGCGAGGGCGGGCAGCCGCAGCCCGCCGGCCCCGGTGCCAGGGAGCAGTCCGCCGTACGGGCCGCCGAGCCGTTCCGTACGAAGGTGCTGAGCGTGCCCGGGATCGGCGAGGGCGCCACCGGGCGGCGGTCGCGGGCGCGGACCGAGCACGGGCGGACCACCGGGGCCCGACGGCCCCGGGGCGCCCTGACCAAGCTGCACCTGGCGGCGACCGTGCAGGCCGCCGCCCCGCACCAGCGGGCGCGGGGGCGGTCCGGGCCGGGCCTGGTGGTGCGCCGGGACGATCTGCGGCAGGCGACCCGGGAGGGGCGCGAGGGGAACCTCGTGCTGTTCGTCGTGGACGCGTCCGGGTCGATGGCGGCCCGGCAGCGGATGAGCGCGGTGAAGGGCGCCGTGGTGTCGCTGCTGCTCGACGCGTATCAGCGGCGGGACAAGGTGGGGCTCGTCACCTTCCGGGGGGCGGCGGCGGACGTCGCGCTGCCGCCCACCTCGTCGGTGGACGCGGCCGCCGTACGGCTGGAGTCGCTGCCCACCGGCGGGCGGACACCGCTCGCCGCCGGGCTGCTCAAGGCGCACGACGTGCTGCGCGTGGAGCGGCTGCGGGACCCGGCACGGCGGGCACTGGTCGTGGTCGTGACCGACGGACGGGCCACCGGCGGCCCGGAGCCGGTCGCTCTCGCCGGGCGGGCGGCGCGGCTGTTCGCCGCCGAGGGGATCGCCTCCGTGGTCGTCGACTGCGAGTCGGGGCCCGTGCGGCTGGGGCTCGCGGGGCAGCTCGCGGGTGAGCTGGCGGGTACCGCCGTGACGCTGGACGAGTTGCGGGCGGACTCCATCGCCGGGTTGGTCAGGGACGTGCAGGGGACTTCGAGGAGGGCCGCGTAATGCCTCAGGGACAGCCGAGTGTGGTGCCGGACGACGGGTTGACCACGCGTCAGCGACGTAACCGGCCGCTGGTCGTCGTGCACACGGGGGTGGGCAAGGGCAAGTCCACCGCCGCGTTCGGGCTGGCGCTGCGGGCCTGGAACCAGGGGTGGCCGATCGGGGTGTTCCAGTTCGTCAAGTCGGCGAAATGGAAGGTCGGCGAGGAGAACGCGCTGCGCGTGCTCGGCGCCTCCGGCGAGGGCGGTTCCGTCGACTGGCACAAGATGGGCGAGGGCTGGTCCTGGGTGCAGCGGGACCTCCAGGGTGACAACTCGACCAACGAGGAGAAGGCCCGCGAGGGCTGGGAACAGGTCAAGCGGGACCTCGCCGCCGAGACGTACCAGCTGTACGTGCTCGACGAGTTCGCCTATCCCATGCACTGGGGGTGGGTGGACGTCGACGAGGTCGTCGCTGTCCTGCGGGATCGGCCCGGGACCCAGCATGTCGTGATCACCGGGCGGAACGCGCCCGAGAAGCTGGTCGAGTTCGCCGATCTCGTCACCGACATGTCCAAGGTCAAGCATCCGATGGACGCGGGACAGAAGGGGCAGCGGGGTATCGAGTGGTGACGCCGTGCTGACTTCCCCTTCCTCCTCGTCTCCTTCGCCTTCTTCGTCCTCTTCGCTCTCCGTCCCTCGGCTGGTCATCGCCGCGCCGTCCTCCGGCAGCGGCAAGACCACCGTCGCCACCGGGTTGATGGCCGCGTTCGCCGCGCGCGGGCTCGCCGTGTCCCCGCACAAGGTCGGGCCGGACTACATCGACCCCGGGTACCACTCGCTCGCGACCGGGCGGACGGGGCGCAACCTCGACGCGTACCTGTGCGGGCCCGAGCTGATCGGGCCGCTGTTCGCGCACGGGGCGCGCGGGTGTGACATCGCCGTCGTCGAGGGTGTGATGGGGATGTTCGACGGGGCCGCGGGGGAAGGTGAACTGGCGTCCACCGCTCAGGTGGCGAAGTTGCTCCGGGCGCCGGTCGTGCTCGTCGTCGACGCCTCGTCGCAGTCGCGGTCCGTGGCCGCGCTCGTGCACGGGTTCGCCTCCTGGGATCCGGAGGTACGGATCGGGGGCGTGATCTTGAACAAGGTCGCATCCGACCGGCATGAGGAGTTGTTGCGGGAGGCGTTGGAGTCGGCGGGGGTGCCCGTTCTGGGGGTGCTGCGGCGGATGGCTCAGGTGGATACGCCGTCCCGGCATCTGGGGTTGGTGCCGGTCGCCGAGCGGCGGGCTGACGCGGTGGAGGCGGTCGCGGCGATGGCCGCGCAGGTTTCGCACGGGTGCGATCTTGAGGCGTTGGTCGCGTTGGCGCGGGGCGCCGGGGCGTTGTCCTGTGCGGCCTGGGACGCGGCCGAGGCGCTTGTTTCTTCGCCCCAGCCGCCCCTTCCCGTTCCCGACCCCGGGGGCTCCGCCCCCAGACCCCCGTCGGCCCCGAAAGGGACTCGTCCTCGAACGCCGGACGGGCTGAGCGAGAACGGCCCGGCCCGCAAAGTGCGGGTTGCCGTCGCCGGTGGGGCTGCCTTCAGCTTTTCCTACGCCGAGCATGCCGAACTGCTTGCCGCCGCCGGGGCCGAGGTCGTCGTTTTTGATCCGCTTCGGGATGAGGGGCTTCCTGAGGGGACCGCCGGGTTGGTGATCGGCGGTGGGTTTCCCGAGGTGTACGCCGCCGAGTTGTCGGGCAACGAGGCGCTGCGCAAGGAGGTCGCCGCGCTCGCGGAGTCCGGTGCTCCGGTCGCCGCCGAGTGCGCCGGGCTGCTCTACCTGTGCCGGGAGCTGGACGGGCGGCCCATGTGCGGGGTGCTCGACGCCACCGCGCGGATGAGCGAGCGGCTCACCCTCGGGTACCGGGACGCCGTGGCCGTGAGCGACAGTGTGCTGGCCGTGGCCGGGACGCGGATGCGCGGGCACGAGTTCCACCGGACCGTCGTCGAACCCGGCTCGGGGGCCGCTCCCGCCTGGGGTGTGCGGGCCCCACGGCAGGTCGAAGGCTTTGTGCAACGCGGTGTGCACGCGAGTTATCTGCACACGCACTGGGCGTCCGAGCCCGGTGTGGCCCGTCGGTTCGTGGAGAGGTGCCGGACGTCATGAGCGACAGCAGGTTGATCGGAGTCGGGGTGGGGCCCGGCGATCCCGAGCTGGTGACCGTCAAGGGGGTCAACGCGCTGCGGGCCGCCGAGGTCGTCGTCGTGCCCGTGATGGACAGCGGGGAGCGGGGACGGGCCGAGGCCACCGTGCTGCACTACGTGCCTCAGGAGAAGGTCGTCCGGGTGGTGTTCGCGCTCAACGAGCGGACCGACCGGGCGCGGCGGGAGGCCGCCTGGGACACCGCCGGGGAGCGGGTCGCCGGGTTGCTGCGGCAGCACGGCAGTGTGGCCTTCGCGACCATCGGTGATCCCAACGTGTACTCCACCTTCACCTATCTCGCGCAGACCATCGTGGAGTCGGTGCCCGGTGTGGTGATCGAGACCGTCCCGGGGATCACCGCCATGCAGGATCTCGCGGCGCGGTCGGGTGCCGTGCTGACCGAGGGCACCGAGCCGTTGACGCTGGTGCCGGTGACCGCGGGTTCGGCCGTGCTGAAGGACGCGCTCGCCGGGCCGGGGACCGTCGTCGCCTACAAGTTCGGGCGGCAGGCCGCCGAGGTCGCGGAGGCGCTGCGGGAGACCGGGCGGCTCGGGGACGCCGTGTGGGGGTCGGCGCTGGGTCTCGCGGAGGAGTCCATCCGGTCCGCCGAGGAACTGGACGGCGAGCCGCTTCCCTACCTCTCCACGCTCATCGCGCCCGCGCGGCGCGAGGGCGGCCGGGGCGGCAAGCTGTGAGTCCCTCCGCCGCCGGGGCACGAAACCACGGGTCCCGAGTCCATGCGTCACGAGGCCAGGCGTCACGAGGCCAGGCCCACCACCAGCCAGATGAAGGCGGCGCCCGCGATCGTGCACAGTACGGTCGAACGGGCGGGGTGTTCGTGGTGGGCCTCGGGGAGGATCTCGGCGGCCGCCAGGTACAGCAGCGCGCCGCCGAAGAAGCCCAGGTAGCCGCCGAGCAGCTGCTCCGGGATGGTGACGAAGGTCGTCGAGGCCGCGCCCACGACCGGTGCCGCCGCGTCCGCGAACAGCATGGCCAGGGCCTTGCGGCGGGCGTTCCCGTACAGGCTGGTGATCGTGTAGGTGTTGAAGCCGTCCGCGAAGTCGTGGGCGATGACCGCCAGGGCCACGGCGAGTCCCATCCCGCCGCCCACCTGGAACGCCGCGCCGATCGCCACACCGTCCATGGCGCTGTGGAAGACCATCGCCGCGGCCGCCGTCAGGCCGACCTCCGGGGCCCTGCCGTCGGCCGCCCGGTCGGCGTGGTGTCCGTGGCCGGGGTGCTCGTGCGGCGGAGCCGGGCAGGGGTGCTCCTCGGCGCCGTGCGCGGCCCGGCGTACCGCGAGCAGGCGTTCCACCAGATGGGCCAGCAGGAAGCCCGCCACGAAGAGCAGCAGCGCGGCCGGGACGCCGAAGACCTCCGTGCCGGCCGTCGCCAGGGCCTCCGGCAGCAGATCCAGGCCGACGACGCCCAGCATCAGTCCGCCGGCCAGGCCCAGCACCAGGTGGCGGCGGTCGGTCACGCGCTGTGCCGTCCAGCCGCCGGCCAGCGTCATGAGGAACGCGCCGAGCGCGACGAAGACCGCCATAGGCCCTTGCTATCCGATCAACCCCCGATCGCGCACATCCGCGCCGTCCGCTGACCCCGGAAAACACGGACAAAGCCCGCTATGAGAGGACCCGAACCCATGGCCGATGCCCCCACCGGCAAGGTGACCTTCGTCGGTGCCGGCCCCGGCGCCGCCGACCTGCTGACGTTCCGCGCGGCGCGTGCCATCGCCGACGCCGACGTCGTGATCTGGGCCGCGAGCCTGGTCCAGGCGGAGGTTCTCGAGCACGCGCGCGAGGGCGCGGAGATCCTCGACTCGGCGACCATGTCCCTGGAGGACGTCGTCGCCGTGTACGAGCGGGCCCGCCGGGAGGGGCTGAAGGTCGCCAGGATCCACTCCGGCGACCCCTCGCTCTGGGGCGGTACGCAGGAGCAGCTCGACCGGTGCGAGGAGATCGGCGTCGAGACCGAGATCGTGCCCGGGGTGTCATCGTTCTCGGCCGTCGCCGCGCTCGCGCGGCGCGAGCTGACGATTCCCGAGGTCGCGCAGTCCGTCGTGCTCACCCGGCTCGGCGGCGGCAAGACGCCGATGCCGCCCGGCGAGGAGGTGCGGGAGTTCGCCAGGCACGGCACGACCATGGCGATCTTCCTGTCGGCCGCCCGCAGCGGGCAGCTGGTGCGCGAGCTGCTGGAGGGCGGCTATCCGGCCACCACCCCGGTGGTCATCGCCTACCAGGCGACCTGGCCGGAGGAACTGGTCGTGCGCTGCACGATCGAGACGCTCGAGGAGACGGTCAAGGAGCACAAGCTCTGGAAGCACACCCTCTTCCTGGTGGGCCCGGCCCTCGACGCGCACGGCACCCGCTCGCACCTGTACCACCCCGGTCACTTCCACGGCTATCGCAAGGCCGACCCGGAGGCCCGCCGGGCGCTGCGGACGCGGGGTGCCAGTACGTGAACCGGCTGATCACCGTCGTCGGCACGGGGACGGGGACGGCGCCCGGAGCGGAGGTCCTCGCCGGCGCCGAGCTCGTCGTGGGCGGGCGGCGGCATCTGGACGCGGCGGAGCTGCCGGCGTCCGCCGAGCGGATCGAGCTCGGTCCGCTGGCCCCGGCCCTCGACACCGTCCGGGAGTACGTCGAGAAGGACCGGCGCGTGGTCGTGCTGGCCTCCGGCGACCCCGGGTTCTTCGGGATCGTGCGGGCGCTGGCCGAGCGGTTCGGGGCGCACCGGCTGGACGTCCGGCCCGGTGTCTCCTCGGTGGCCACCGCCTTCGCCCGGCTCGGTCTGACCTGGGACGACGCCGTCGTCGTCAGCGCGCACGGGCGGGATCCGCGGACGGCCGTCAACGTGTGCCGGGCGTATCCGAAGGTCGCCGTCCTGACCGGGCCGGGCGCCGGGCCCGCCGAGCTGGGCGCCGCGCTCACGCGCAGCGCGCCCGGACGGGTGCTCGTCGTCGCCTCCGCGCTGGGTGACCCGGCGGGCGAGCGCGTGGAGCGCGTCTCCCCCGCCGAGGCCGCCGGACGCGACTGGGGTACGGCGGTGAGTGTCGTCCTGTGCCTGGACGAGGCGCGGGCGTCGGGTCCCGTGCGGACCGTGGCCGGGCCGGGGGTCCGGCCCGCCGGATGGGCGCTGGACGAGGGCGCCTTCGCCCACCGCGACTCGATGATCACCAAGTTCGAGGTGCGGGCGCTGGCCCTGGCCCGGCTCGGGCCGCGCCCCGGCGACCTGCTCTGGGACGTGGGCTCCGGGTCGGGGTCCGTGGCCGTGGAGTGCGCGCGGCTCGGCGCCGCCGTGAGCGCGGTCGAGCGGGCGGCGGACGGGGCCGCGCGGATCCGCGCCAACGCCGAGGCGCACGGCGTCGATGTGCAGGTGGTGCACGGGACCGCGCCGGACGCGCTGGCCGGACTCGACGATCCCGACGCCGTGTTCGTCGGCGGCGGCGGGCGCGAGCTGCCCGGCATCGTCGGCGTGTGCGCGCGGCGGGCCCGGCGGACCGTGGTGGTCGCGATGGCCGCGCTCGACCGGGTCCCGGCGGTGCGCGCGGCGCTGACGGACGCCGGGTACGACGCCGACGGGGTGCTGTTGCAGTCCTCGCGTCTCGCGCCGCTGCCGGGTGATGTGACCCGGCTCGCGGCGACCAATCCGGTTTTCCTGCTGTGGGGAACCAGAACCCCCCTTTCTGAAGAAGGAGTTGCTCAGTGATCGGCCTCATTTCCGCCACCGCGGCGGGGGCGGTGGCGCGCGACCGGCTGGCCGCGGCCTGGCCGGACCGCACGCGCGTGTACGACGGACCCGTCGGGGACGCCGTACGGCGGGCGTTCGCGGAGTGCGAGCAACTGGTGTGTTTCCTGGCGACGGGGGCGGTCGTCCGGCTGGTCGCGCCGCTGCTCGCCGACAAGGCGTCCGACCCCGGCGTGGTGTGCGTCGACGAGGCCGGGCGGTTCGCCGTGTCGCTGGTCGGCGGGCACGGCGGCGGAGCCAATGAACTTGCCCTGTCCGTGGGCGAGTTGCTGGGTGCAAGGCCGGTGGTGACCACGGCCACGGACGCCGTCGGCATCCCCGGTCTCGACACCCTCGGTCTTCCCGTGGAGGGTGATGTGGCCGGCGTGACACGGGCCCTGCTGGACGGGGAGCCGGTCGCGCTGGACGCCGAGGTGGCGTGGCCGCTGCCGCCGGTGCCGTTCGCGGAGCGGGGGGCCCACACCGTGCGGCTGACGGACCGCGCCGTCGAACCCGGCGCGCGGGAGGTCCTCCTGCGTCCGCCGTCCCTCGTCGTCGGTGTCGGCGCGTCCAGGGGCGCCCCGGCCGACGAGGTGCTCGCGCTGGTCGAGGGCGTGCTGCGGGAGGCGGGGCTGTCCGCCCGCAGTGTCGCCGAGCTGGCCACCGTCGACGCCAAGGCGGAGGAGCCGGGCATCGTGGAGGCCGCCCGGCGGCTCGGGGTGCCCGTGGTGACGTACTCGGCCGAGGAGCTGGCGGGCGTCGAGGTGCCGAACCCGTCGGACGCGCCGCTCGCCGCGGTCGGCACGCCGTCCGTGGCGGAGGCGGCGGCGCTGATCGGCGGGGGCGAACTCCTGGTCCCCAAGCGGAAGTCGGCCGGGGTTCCCGCGACGGCGACCTGCGCGGTCGTACGGCGGCCGGGGCGCGGACGGCTCGCGGTCGTCGGGCTCGGGCCCGGGGCACGGGACCTGCTGACGCCCCGCGCGAAGGCCGAGCTGGAGCGGGCGTCGGTGCTGGTCGGCCTCGACCAGTACGTCGACCAGATCCGCGACCTGCTGCGGCCCGGCACCCGGATCCTGGAGTCGGGGCTCGGGGCCGAGGAGGAGCGGGCCAGGACGGCCGTCGAGGAGGCCCGGCGCGGACAGGCCGTCGCGCTGATCGGCAGCGGGGACGCGGGCGTGTACGCGATGGCCTCCCCCGCGCTCGCCGAGGCCTCCGACGACATCGACGTGGTCGGGGTGCCGGGGGTGACCGCCGCGCTCGCGGCCGGCGCGATCCTCGGCGCGCCGCTGGGCCACGACCATGTGTCGATCAGTCTGTCGGATCTGCACACGCCGTGGGAGGTAATCGAGCGGCGGGTGCGGGCGGCGGCCGAGGCGGACATCGTCGTCACCTTCTACAACCCCCGGTCCCGGGGCCGCGACTGGCAGCTGCCCAAGGCGCTGTCGATCCTCGCCGGGCACCGGGAGCCGACGACTCCGGTGGGTGTCGTACGCAACGCCTCGCGCCCGGACGGGACCGCGCGGCTGACGACCCTCGAGGAACTCGACCCGGCGTGGGTCGACATGATGACGGTCGTCACCGTGGGCAACACGGCGACCCGGAACATCGCCGGGCGCATGGTGACGCCCCGCGGCTACCGCTGGCAGGGAAACTCCCCGCAGGAAGACCCCAAGGAGGGCGCCCGGTGAACCGTGTGGTCCACCCCATCGAGCAGGAGTCCTTCCGGCGGCTGCGGGCCCGCCTGGACACCTCGCGCTTCGCGCCGCTGAGCCGGGCGGTGGTGGAGCGCGTCATCCACTCCGCCGCCGATCTGGAGTACGCGAGCGATCTCGTGCTGGACGAGGGCGAGTTGGCGAAGGCGCACACCGCGCTGCACGCCGGGGCGCCCGTCGTCGTCGACGTGGAGATGGTGGCCGCGGGGATCACCCGGCGGGAGACCGTCTGCCGTCTCAAGGACGCCACGTCCGGCCCCGGGCTGACCCGGTCCGCCCACGCGATCCGGCTGGCGTACGAGGAGGTCGGGCCCGGCGCCCTCTGGGTGATCGGCTGCGCGCCGACCGCCCTGGAGGAGCTGCTGACGCTCGACGCCTCACCCGCGCTGGTCATCGGCCTGCCCGTCGGTTTCGTCGGAGCGGCCGAGTCGAAGGCCGCGCTCCGCGAGAGCGGGCTGCCCGCCGTGAGCAACGTGTCCGAGAAGGGCGGGTCGGCGGTCGCCGCCGCCGCGCTCAACGCCCTGCTCTACACATCTCTTCCGTCCCCCGCTTCGCCCTCCGAGGAGAAACAGTGACCACCCCGCCGCCCGCCCTGCTCATCGCCGGCCATGGCACCCGGGACGAAGCCGGAGCCGAGGCGTTCCGTGACTTCGTACGGGAGCTGGGCCGCCGCCATCCCGAACTGCCCGTCGCGGGCGGCTTCATCGAGCTGTCCCCGCCGCCGCTGGGCGAGGCGGTGGCGGAGCTGGTGGAGCGTGGCGTACGGCGGTTCGCCGCCGTGCCGCTGATGCTGGTGTCCGCCGGGCACGCCAAGGGGGACATCCCGGCGGCCCTGTCCCGCGAGAAGGAGCGGCACCCGGGCATCTCCTACACCTACGGGCGTCCGCTGGGCCCGCACCCGGCGCTGCTGAAGGTGCTGGAGCGGCGGCTCGGCGAGGCGCTGGGCACCGGGGGCCGTACCCCCGAGGACCTGGCCGACGTGACCGTGCTGCTGGTCGGGCGCGGGTCGACGGACCCGGACGCCAACGCCGAGGTGTACAAGGCGGCGCGGCTGCTGTGGGAGGGACGCGGGTACGCGGGCGTGGAGACCGCGTTCGTGTCGCTGGCCGCGCCGGACGTGCCGAGCGGGCTCGACCGGTGCGTGAAGCTGGGGGCCCGGCGGATCGTCGTCCTCCCCTACTTCCTGTTCACCGGGATCCTGCCGGACCGGGTGCGGCACCAGACCGAGGGCTGGGCGGCGGCGCATCCGGAGGTGGAGGTGCGGTCGGCGGACGTCATCGGTCCCGAGCCGGAGCTGCTCGACCTGGTGATGGAGCGGTACGAGGAGGCCGTCAAGGGCGACCTGCGGATGAACTGCGACTCCTGTGTGTACCGGATCGCGCTGCCGGGCTTCGAGGACAAGGTGGGCCTGCCGCAGCAGCCGCACTTCCACCCGGACGACGAGGATCACCACCACGACGGTCATCACCACGACGGCCACCATCACGGCCACGCGCACTCCCATGCGCGCTGAGGGGCCCGCCGAGGTGCATAACGGCGGTCACCACGGTGACGCCCTGGGGCACGCCGACGGTCACGACCTGCGCCACCACGGGGACGCCGAGGTGCGCGACGACGGCTCGGCACTCGTCGACCTCGCGGTGAACGTCCGCGCGGACACGCCCCCGCGCTGGCTGCGTGAGCGCGTCGCCGCGTCCCTGGCCAATCTCGCGGCCTACCCGGACGGGCGGGCCGCGCGGGCGGCGGTCGCGGCACGGCACGGGCTGCCCGTCGAGCGGGTGCTGCTGACGGCGGGCGCGGCGGAGGCGTTCGTGCTGCTGGCGCGTGCCCTGAAGGTCCGGCAACCCGTGGTCGTGCACCCGCAGTTCACGGAGCCGGAGGCGGCGCTGCGGGACGCCGGGCACAGCGTGGACCGGGTGGTGCTGCGAGCGGAGGACGGCTTCCGGCTGGATCCGGCGGCCGTTCCCGAGACGGCCGATCTGGTGGTGATCGGCAATCCGACGAACCCCACGTCGGTGCTGCACCCGGCGGAGACGGTCGCGCGGCTGGCCCGGGCCGGCCGGACGCTGGTGGTCGACGAGGCGTTCATGGACGCGGTGCCGGGCGAGCGGGAGGCCCTCGCCGGGCGGACGGACGTGCCCGGTCTCGTGGTGCTGCGCAGTCTGACCAAGACCTGGGGACTGGCGGGGCTGCGGATCGGCTACGTACTCGCCGCGCCGGAGACGATCGCCGAGCTGGAGCGGGCGCAGCCGTTGTGGCCGGTGTCGACGCCGGCGCTGGTGGCGGCGGAGGCGTGCATGGGGGCGCAGGCGCTGGCGGAGGCCGCACACGCCGCCCACCGTGTCGCCGCGGACCGGGCGCATCTCGTGGCCGGGCTGGAGGAGTTCGCCGTGGACGGGGTGCGGGTGGCGGGACCCGCCGACGGGCCCTTCGTCCTCGTACGGCTGCCCCGGGCCGGCGCCGTCCGCCGGCGGCTGCGCACCCTGGGGTTCGCGGTCCGGCGCGGGGACACCTTCCCGGGTCTTGACGAGGAGTGGCTGCGGCTGGCGGTACGGGACCGGGCGACGGTGAACCGTTTCCTCCAGGCACTGGACCAGGCGTTGGCACTCACCCGGGAGTGACGGCGGGGCACGCGGCCGCTGGGTGCGGACACGGGCGGGGCACACCTCGGGCGGGGCACGCCTCGGCCTGGACCCGGACACGGACGAGGCACATACCGGGACCCGAGCACGGACGGGCCACGGACCCGGACGCGGCACGAACCCGGACGGGCCACGGACCCGGACGCGGCACGAACCCGGACGGGCCACGGACCCGGACGCGGCACGAACCCGGACGGGCCACGGACCCGGACGCGGCACGAACCCGGACGGGCCACGGACCCGGACGCGGCACGAACCCGGACGGC
>NZ_JBHWUU010000046.1:0-9047 GCF_042737375.1 Streptomyces sp. NPDC060000 | reverse complement strand
GGCACGGACCATTGGCACGCACGTTTCCCCACAGCCGCACCCTTCAGATCGTCCTCAGCTCACCACCGCGCCGTTCAGTACCACCCGGCGCGGGGCCGCCAGCACGCGTACGTCGGCGCGCGGGTCCGTCTCGTAGACGACCAGGTCCGCGGGGGCGCCCTCGTCCAGACCGGGGCGCCCGAGCCACTCGCGTGCGCCCCACGTGGCCGCCGAGAGCGCCTGCACCGCCGGGATGCCCGCCGTCACCAGTTCCGCGACCTCGGCGGCCACCAGGCCGTGCGGCAGCGTGCCGCCTGCGTCCGTGCCGACGAAGACCGGGATGCCGGCGTCGTAGGCGGAGCGGACGGTGTCGTAGCGGCGTTCGTGGAGCCGTCGCATGTGGGCCGCCCAGCGCGGGAACCTGGACTCGCCGCCGGCCGCGAGATCCGGGAACGTGGCGATGTTGACGAGGGTCGGCACGATCGCCACACCGCGTTCCGCGAACAGCGGGATCAGGTCGTCGGTCAGGCCCGTCGCGTGCTCGACGCAGTCGATGCCCGACTCGACCAGGTCGCGGAGCGAGTTCTCGGCGAAGCAGTGCGCCGTGACCCGCGCGCCCAGGCGGTGGGCCTCCGCGATGGCCGCCCCGGCCGCCTCCCGTGGCCAGCTGGGGGCCAGGTCGCCCACCTCGCGGTCGATCCAGTCACCGACCAGCTTGACCCAGCCGTCACCGCGCCGGGCCTCCCGGGCGACGTACGCGACCAGGTCGTCGGGCTCGATCTCGTGCGCGTAGCCCCGGATGTAGCGGCGGGTGCGGGCGATGTGCCGGCCCGCCCGGATGATCTCCGGGAGGTCGTCGCGGTCGTCCACCCAGCGGGTGTCGGAGGGCGAGCCGGCGTCGCGGATCAGCAGCGTGCCCGCCTCGCGGTCGGTCAGCGCCTGCTTCTCGGCGACGTCCCGGTCGACGGGGCCGTGCGCGCCCAGGCCCACATGGCAGTGGGCGTCGACCAGCCCGGGCAGGGCCCAGCCCTCGACGGTGCGGACGTCGCGGGCGCCGACGGGTGGATCGTAGGAGATCCGGCCGTCGACGACCCACAGCCCGTCGCGGACCTCGTCGGATCCCGTCAGGATCCGGCCCTTCACGTGCAGCACCGCGCGATCGTTCATGCGGTGCACCCTAACTACTGCTCCGGCCCGCCCACCTGGCCGGTGGTGCCCTCCTCCACCTGGGCCATCGCGGGATCGAGGAGCCGGGAGAGGAAGTGGCGGGTGCGCTCGTGGCGGGGGTTGCCGATGACCTCTGCCGGGGTGCCGTCCTCCACGATCACCCCGCCGTCCATGAAGACGACCCGGTCGGCGACCTCGCGGGCGAACGTCATCTCGTGGGTGACGACCATCATCGTCATGCCCTCGTCGGCGAGCATGCGCATGACCGCGAGGACATCGCCGACCAGCTCCGGGTCGAGCGCCGAGGTCGGCTCGTCGAACAGCATCACCTCGGGGCCCATGGCCAGGGCGCGGGCGATCGCCACGCGCTGCTGCTGGCCGCCCGAGAGCGAGGCGGGGTAGGCGGTCGCCTTCTCCGACAGGCCCACCCGCTCCAGGTTCTCGGCGGCCACCTTCGCCGCCTCGGCCTTGCCGCGCCGCAGCACCCGGCGCTGCGGCAGCGTGAGGTTCTCGGTCACCGACAGGTGCGGGAACAGGTTGAACTGCTGGAAGACCATGCCGATCCGGCGGCGTACCGCGTCGATGTCGACGTCGGGGTCGGTGAGCTCGGTGCCACCGACGAAGACCTGGCCCTTGGTGGGCTCCTCCAGCAGGTTCACACAGCGCAGCAGTGTCGACTTGCCGGAGCCGGACGGGCCGATCACGCAGACGACCTCACCCTGGCCGATCTCCAGGTCGATGCCGCGCAGCACCTCGTTGGCGCCGAACGACTTGTGCAGGTCGCGGACTTCGATCTCCGGTCGGCTCATTTCACGGCCTCCTGGGCCTTCGCCTCCATGCGCCGCACGACGAAGCCGAGCGGGATGGTCACCAGCAGGTAGCACAGACCGGCGACCAGGATCGGCGTGGAGTTGGCGGTGGTGCTGGCCAGGTCACGGCCGTACTTGGACAGTTCGCGCTCCTCCAGTGTCACCCCGAGGAGCAGGACCAGGGAGGAGTCCTTGAAGAGCATGATCAGCTCGTTGGTGAGCGGCGGGAGGATGATCCGGAACGCCTGCGGGATGATGACCGAGACCATCGCGCGGGCGGGCGAGAAGCCCAGCGACCTGGCCGCCTCCAGCTGTCCCTTGGGAACGGCCTGGATGCCGGCGCGGAAGGTCTCCGCCATGTAGGCGGCCCCGATCAGCCCGAGCCCGAGGGCCGCCTTGCCGTAGGTGCCGCCGATGATCTCGGTGCCGGGGAAGGCCAGCGGCACGGCCACGCCGATGAAGACGAAGATCAGCAGGGCGGGCAGACCGCGGAAGATCTCGATGTAGACCCCGGCCACCCAGCGGTACGGGCCCACGGAGGACAGCCGCATCAGCGCGATGACCAGACCGAGTACCAGGCCGAGGACGAAGCCGGACGCCGTGTACAGCACGGTGTTCTTCAGCGCCAGCGTGATGACGTCCGGGAACATCTGCTTCGCGATGTCCCACTGGGCGAACTGGTTCTTCAGCCGGCCCCAGTCCGCGGTGACCGCGAAGACGATCACGGCGGCGGTGAAGACGACGTACTGCGCGCCGCGTGAGAGGCGGCGCTTCTGACGTCGGGTCAGGCCCTTTTTCTTGGGCTGGAGACGTACGTCGGTATCGGCCATGGGGTCAGGAGGCCGAGGCGGCGGCCGACGGGGAGGCGGCCGACGCGTCGTACGGGCCGATCCACTTCTCGTAGAGCTTCTTGTAGGTGCCGTCGGCCTTCGCGTCCGCCAGCGCCTTGTTGATCGCGGCGACCAGCTTGGCGTTGCCCTTCTTCACCGTGAAGCCGTACTGCTCACCCGTGTTGAGGTTGTCGACGATCTTGAAGGCGTCGGCGTTGGCCTTGTCCTTCAGCCAGCCCTGGACGACCGGGTAGTCGATGACGACGGCCTTGACCTGACCGGTGCGCAGACCGTTGAGGACGGCGTCGGAGGACTCGAAGGAGACCGGGTCGAAGCCCTGCTTCTTGGCGTAGTCCTCGCCGGTGGTCTGCGCCTGGGCGCCGAGCTTGACGCCCTTGGCCTTCACGTCGGCGAGCGAGGTGACGCCCGCGCCCTTGTCGACCAGGACGGCCTGGGTGGCGTCGAAGTAGGGGTCGGAGAAGTCGACGTTCTTCTTGCGCTCGTCGGTGATGGTCATGCCGGCCGCGGCCAGGTCGCACGTACCGGAGTTGAGGAAGGCGCCGGTCTTGAAGTTCTCGAAGGGGGTGTCGAGGACCTTCTGCTTCACCCCCAGGTTCTTGGCGACCAGGTCGATCAGGGACACGTCGAAGCCCTGCACCTTGCCGTCGATCTCCGACTGGAACGGCGGGTAGGGCAGGTGGGTGCAGGTGGTGAGCTGGCCCGCCTTGGCGAGCTCGACCCCGCCGGCGGCGGTCCTGGAGCCGCTGCCGCCGTCATCGGTCGAGGTGCAGGCGGCCACGAGCATCAGCCCGGCCGTCGCGGTGGTGGCGGCCAGGACTCGGGTCCGGCGGCCGGGGAGGGTGTTCACGGCTGGCCTTCCTGTAAGGGAACTGTGGGTTCCGATTATAAGGAGAAGTTTGAGGCTCTCAAATCAAACCGATGGTTGCAGAGCTGATCGACCTACGAAGTCACCGGTGGGGAGGGCGGGAAGGGTGAGGTGCGTGCCGGTTAGTCTCGTCACCTCTACCCCGTGAGTGAAGAGAGCACCGCCGTGACACACCCGTTCCTCGACCTCGCTCCGCTGAGCGCCGCGCGTTTCGCCTCGATCGAGGACCGGGTGGCCCGGCTGCTGGAGACCCGGCAGGACGTCGTGATCATGCAGGGCGAGGCGCTGCTGCCGCTGGAGGGCGCGATCCGCGGTACGGCCGGTCCGGGCACGACCGCCCTGAACGTGATCACCGGTCCGTACGGGAAGACCTTCGGCGACTGGCTGCGGGACTGCGGTGCGACGGTGATCGACCTGGCGGTGCCCTTCCACACGGCGGTGACGGCCGCGCAGATCCGGGAGGCCTTCGCCGAGCACCCGGAGATCGACTTCGTGTCGCTGGTGCACGCGGAGGCGGCGACCGGCAACACCAACCCGGTCGCGGAGATCGGCGAGGTGGTGCGGGAGCACGGCGCGCTGTTCTACCTGGACGCGGTGGCCTCGATCGGCGCGGAGCCGGTGCTGCCGGACGCGTGGGGCGTGGACCTGTGCGTGATCGGCGCGCAGAAGGCGATGGGCGGCCCGGCGGGCGTGTCGGCGGTGTCGGTGAGCGAGCGGGCATGGGCGCTGATGGCGGCGAATCCGAAGGCCCCGCGCCGCTCGTACCTGTCCCTGCTGGACTGGAAGGAGCGCTGGGTCGACGGCGGCCGCAGGACGCTGCTGCACGCACCGGCGCAGCTGGAGATGTTCGCGCTGGAGGCGTGCGTCGAGCGGATCGAGGCGGAGGGACTGGAGACGGTGATGGCCCGCCACGCGTCCGCGGCCGCGGCGACTCGCGCGGGCGCGGTGGCGCTGGGCGGCGGCCTGGAGCCGTACGTGCACGACGCGGCGGAGGCGGCACCCGTCGCCACGACGCTGCGGACACCGCCGGGGGTGGCGGCCTCGGAGCTGGTGACCCGGGCGCTGGCGAGCGACCCCGCGCTGCCGCTGGCCGCGGGCGGGGGCGCACTGGCCGAGGAGATGATCCGGGTCAACCACTACGGAGCCGATGCGACCGTGGGAGCGGTACAGGGATGCCTGGCCGCACTGGGCGCGGCACTGGCGGAGCAGGGACAGGGACGGAACGTGGACCTGGAAGCAGCCCGGCGAGGCGTGGAAGCCGCTTGGCGGTAGGCACCGGACCGACAGGCGGCGCGGAGCGCAAGGCGCCGGTTCACCGCCAGGCCGACAGGCGGCGCGGAGCGCAAGGCGCCGGTTCACCGCCAGGCCGACATGCGGCGCGGAGCGCAAGGCGCCGGTTCACCGCCGGACCGACAGGTGGCGGAAGGCACCGGCTCGCCGCCCGGCCCGCGGGAGGGGCGAGGAGGCGACCGGGTACGCCCTCGACGCGGGCGGGGCCTCGACGAGGCGCCGACCGTCTGACGGCGGGAGATCGCGCGCGGGCGTGAGCTGATCGCCGGGCGGCCGCTGGAGGCCACCGACCGGATCGCCCGGCGGGCCTATGCCGGGCTCGAGGTCAGCCTGCGGCGGGTGCTCCTCCACACGATCGAGGAGTACGCCCGGCGCAACGGTCACGCGGACATTCTCCGGGAACGCATCGGCGGGGTTACCGGCGCCTGAATTCAAGGTGATTAGCGAATTCTCCCCTGCATTTCCTCCCCGATAGGTTGCCCGGGTTCTTATGCCCGGATTCCCCGCACCTAAACGCAGGGAATTTCGAGTGGGTCACACGTGCGTGACGCATTGCACAAGCGGGGCGTTATGCACTCTTTGCGCGGTGTAAAACCGGACGAAACGGCAACCCGTCCCTACGGCATCACGGAATCACCACGGCCTCTCCATGCGTTTTTGAATTTCGCTGGGTAAGTTCAAGTCGCATGACTGCCGCACCAGCAGACCTACGTATCGACCGCCCGTCAGTGGAAGACGGAGCAGCACTCTGGCGTCTGGCGAAGGAATCCGGAACGCTCGATCTGAACTCCTCCTACAGCTATCTGCTGTGGTGCCGCGACTTCGCGGCCACCTCGGCGGTGGCACGCGCCGAAGGCGGCGAGCCGGTCGGCTTCGTCACCGGCTACGTCCGGCCGGAGGACCCGCGCACCCTGCTGGTCTGGCAGGTGGCCGTGGACGCCGCGCACCGCGGTCGCGGTCTCGCCGCCACGCTGCTGGACGGGCTGACCGCGCGGCTCGCCGCCGAACGCCCGCTCACCACCGTGGAGACCACGATCACGCCGGGCAACACCGCCTCCGAGCGGCTGTTCACCTCGTACGCCGAGCGGCACGGGGCGACCGTCACCCGAGAGGTGCTGTTCGACGCCGGCCTGTTCCCCGACGGCCCGCACGACCCCGAGGTCCTGTACCGCATCGGCCCCCTCTCCTTCTGACCCCCACACCCCGCACCCCCCGCACCCCCACCCCCGCACCCCCAGGGCCGCCCGGCACGTCCCGCACAGTCCCCGCACCCTGCCCGCCCTCCTTCCGACCCCACACCGAGGAGTGTTTTCGTCGTGACCATCACCCAGCCCGACCTCAGCGTCTTCGAGACCCTCGAGTCCGAGGTGCGCAGCTACTGCCGCGGCTGGCCCGCCGTCTTCGACCGCGCGCAGGGCAGCCGCATGTACGACGAGGACGGTCACCGGTACCTGGACTTCTTCGCCGGCGCCGGGTCCCTCAACTACGGCCACAACAACCCCGTACTGAAACGGGCGCTGGTCGACTATCTGCTGCGGGACGGCGTCACGCACGGGCTCGACATGTCGACCGTCGCCAAGCGGTCCTTCCTCCAGACCTTCCAGGATCTGGTGCTGCGGCCGCGCGACCTGCCCTACAAGGTCATGTTCCCGGGCCCGACCGGCACCAACGCCGTGGAGGCCGCCCTGAAGCTGGCGCGGAAGGTGAAGGGGCGCGAGGCCATCGTGTCGTTCACCAACGCCTTCCACGGGATGTCCCTCGGGTCGCTCGCCGTGACCGGCAACGCCTTCAAGCGGGCCGGCGCCGGAATCCCCCTGGTGCACGGCACACCCATGCCGTTCGACAACTACTTCGACGGCCAGGTCCCCGACTTCCTGTGGTTCGAGCGGCTGCTCGGTGACCAGGGGTCCGGGCTCAACAAGCCCGCCGCCGTGATCGTCGAGACCGTGCAGGGCGAGGGCGGCATCAACGTCGCGCGTCCGGAGTGGCTGCGGGCGCTCAAGGAGCTGTGCGAGCGGCAGGACATGCTGCTGATCGTCGACGACATCCAGATGGGATGCGGGCGCACCGGGGCCTTCTTCTCCTTCGAGGAGGCGGGGATCGTCCCGGACATCGTGACCGTCTCCAAGTCCATCAGCGGCTACGGACTGCCCATGTCGCTCTGCCTGTTCAGGCCCGAGCTGGACGTGTGGGAGCCGGGCGAGCACAACGGCACCTTCCGCGGCAACAACCCGGCCTTCGTCACCGCCACCGCCGCCCTGGAGACGTACTGGGCCGACGGGTCCGCCATGGAGAAGCAGACCCGGGCGCGGGGCGAGCAGATCGAGCAGGGGCTCATCTCGATCACCGAGGAGAACCTCGCCGACATCAGGGAGTACCGGGGCCGCGGCCTGGTGTGGGGCCTGGAGTTCCACGAGAAGGCGCGGGCCGGCCGGGTCGCGCAGCGCGCCTTCGAACTCGGACTGCTGATCGAGACGTCCGGCCCGGAGAGCGAGGTCGTCAAACTGCTGCCGGCCCTGACCATCACTCCCGAGGAACTGGACGAGGGCCTCAGCATCGTCGCCCGCGCCGTACGGGAGACCGTCTGACACCCTCGGGCCCCGTTCGCCTTTCCCCTACCTAGGAGGCATCGCACCACCGTGATCGTCCGTTCGTTCAAGGACATCGAAGGCACCGACCGTCATGTGAAGGCGGAGTCCGGCACCTGGGAGAGCAAGCGCATCGTGCTCGCCCGGGAAAGGGTCGGGTTCTCACTGCACGAAACGATTCTGTACGCCGGCACCGAGACGTCGATGTGGTACGCGAACCACGTCGAGGCCGTCGTCTGCGTCGAGGGCGAGGCCGAGCTGACCGACCACGAGACCGGGCTCACGCACCGCATCACGCCCGGCACCATGTACCTCCTCGACGGGCACGAGCGGCACACGCTGCGTGTCAAGGAGGACTTCCGCTGCATCTGCGTGTTCAACCCGCCCGTCACGGGCCGGGAGGACCACGACGAGAACGGCGTGTACCCCCTGCTGACCGAGCCCGAGGAGGTGTGAGCACCGTGACCGCACTCACCGATCTCTATCCGACCCGTGGCACCACCGAGGTGTCCGTCCCCCGCAAGGACCCCGTCGTCTGGGGCTCCCCGGACACGCCGGGCCCGATCCCGACGGCCACCCTCCAGGAGTTCGAGCGCGACGGCTTCCTCGTCGTCGACCAGCTGATCGGCGACGACGAGGTCACCGTCTACCGACGGGAGCTGGAGCGGCTCGTCGCCGATCCGGGGATCCGGGCCGACGAGCGGTCGATCGTCGAGCCGCGGTCCAAGGAGATCCGGTCCGTCTTCGAGGTGCACAAGCTCAGCCCGGTGTTCGCCGCCCTCGTCCGTGACGAGCGGGTCGTCGGGCGGGCCCGGCAGATCCTGGGCTCGGACGTGTACGTCCACCAGTCGCGGATCAACGTCAAGCCGGGCTTCGGGGCCGGGGGCTTCTACTGGCACTCCGACTTCGAGACCTGGCACGCCGAGGACGGTCTGCCGAACATGCGGACGGTGTCCGTGTCGATCGCGCTGACCGACAACCTCGACACCAACGGCGGGCTCATGATCATGCCGGGCTCGCACCGGACGTTCCTCGGCTGCGCCGGGGCCACGCCCAGGGACAACTACAAGCAGTCCCTCCAGATGCAGGACGCGGGCACCCCGTCGGACGAGGCGCTGACCGCGATGGCCGGTGACCATGGCATCAAGTTGTTCACGGGCAAGGCCGGTTCGGCGACCTGGTTCGACTGCAACTGCATGCACGGGTCCGGGGACAACATCACGCCGTTCCCGCGCAGCAATGTGTTCATCGTGTTCAACAGCGTGGAGAACACGGCCGTGGAGCCGTTCGCGGCCCCGATCCGCAGGCCGGAGTTCATCGGCGCACGGGACTTCACACCCGTGGGGTGAGCGGCCCGCCCCCTCCCTGCCGAGCGTCGCCGGGCCGGACGCCCTCACCCGAATCCGGGGGGGTGGGGGGCCGCCGGGGCGGGGGGGGGCGCCCCCCCCGGCCGGCCCGGGTGGGCCGGCCCCCCCGCGGGGGCGTGCGGGGGGGGGCC
>NZ_JBHWUU010000045.1:0-76294 GCF_042737375.1 Streptomyces sp. NPDC060000 | reverse complement strand
GCGCTCTAATAGAAGTGCTCAAGGCACGCCATCTCACGAGCCGTTCGTGTCTCCAGCGACCGACAGGGACCTCGGTCTGCTGGAGAGCTCATGGCTCGCGAACTGCTGAGAGGTGGCCCCTGTCGGCGGGCTGAGGACATGAAACCTGGATCCGAGCTCTGCCGGGCAGGACCGGTCTTTGACGAGAGATCAAGGTCCCGGAACTACCGAAGGTCTCCGCCCGGCAGGGCACGGGCGAGGCAGAGCCGGTCTGAACACAGGGATCAAAGCCCCAGAACGGCGGCAGGCTTCCACCTCGCATCGGGGCCCTTGCACTGCCGTGCTCGAGCTCACCGATGAGCTATTAGAACTACCGGTACTCCACCAACCACCAGGTCGTCATCGGCGCCGACACCCGGCTGGTGGTGGCGGTCGGCCGCCCGCTGCCCGGCAACCGCAACGACTGCAAGGCGTGGGAACTGTCCGGCGCGAAGGCCGCCGTCGGCAAGAGCCGTGGGCGGCGGGGCCCCTCGCGTTGTACCCGTGCGAGGGACGCGTCGCGACAAGGTGAGAACCCCTAACGGAAAGCCGCCCTCCCGTCCTCCGCTTCCTGGTGGTTCGGTCCGGCCGCGTAGGCCAGAGGAGGAGCGATTGCCTGGGCATCCGCTCCCTCGCCGACCCACAACGCGATGAACAGTGCGGCGGTCGCCTCCAGGAGTCCGGCACGTTCCAGACCGCCGCCAGCCACGGGTTCACAGCCCACGTCCCGCACCAACTCACGCACACGCCTCAGAGCCGTCTCGTTGTCCCCGCAGACCGGAACGGCCAGTGGTCGCCCATCAAAGACGGGCGGCCGCATGCGCCACACGTCCTCGTGGCAGAGGTTGAAAGCCTTGACCACGTGGGCTCCCGGTGCTGCCGCAGCCAGTTGCTGCGCGGCGGAGGGGCCTCCTTCCGTCAGCAGCTGGAAGCCAGGCCCGACCGGGTTGGAGCAGTCGAGCAGCACCTTGCCCTCCAGGGCCGCGTGCAGACCCCGGGCCACTTCTACTCCCGCCCCGAAGGGCAGCGCGGCCAACACCACCTGGCCGGACTCGGCCGCCGCGCGCAGACTGCCAGGCTTCGCACTGCCTCCGATGCGCGTCGCGAGCCGCTCCGCCTTGTCTGCGTCCCGCCCCCCGATGGTCACGTCGTGGCCGGCCCGCACCCAGTGGGTGGCGAGCGCGTCGGCCATGTCGCCCGTGCCCAGTACGCCGATTCTCATCACGTGGTCCCTCTCCGTGTCTGCTTCGACCGTTCACATCGACGCTAGAAGCCCGTTCGGGCACCATTTGGTACGTGACGACCGACGCCTTCCTCGCCGACTGCCGCGCCCGCCTCGCCTTCGACCTGCTCTCCAACACCTGGAACGCCGTGGTGCTCTGGGCACTGCGCGACGGTCCCAGGCGCCCGGTCGATTCACGGGAGCGGATCGGGGGCATCAGTTCCAAGGTCCTCACCGAGACCCTGCGCCGGCTGCAGTTCAACGGACTGGTCGACCGGCAGGCAGGCCCCGACGCACCATCACGGGTCGAGTACCAACTCACCCCTCTGGGACGGACCTTGCTGGCTCCCATCGATGCCGTCGGCGCATGGGCCTTCGAGTACGGCGATGAGGTTATGGCCGCCCAGGTATCGATCGATCCATCGGGAAGGTACGCCTCCTTCCGCCAGGGCTGATCCACAAGTCCAGGTCATCGAGCAAGGCCGACGTTGCACCGTCGGTCGGGAAGACACGCCTGTGCTTACGGTAGTCAACGAGGACGGCACCACACCAAGCGGCAGCTCGCTGCTGGATGAGATCGTCCGGGAGGGTGCGAGGCGGATGCTGGCCGCCGCGCTGGAGGCCGAGGTCAACGCTTACATCGCCGAGTTCGCCGACGAGCGGGATGAGACCGGGCGGCGGATGGTGGTGCGCAACGGCTACCACCGACCTCGGGAGGTCACCACCGCCGCGGGAGCCGTCGAGGTGAAGGCCCCGCGCGTCAACGACAAGCGCATCGACCCGGACACGGGCGAGCGCAAGCGGTTCTCCTCAGCGATTCTGCCGCCGTGGTGCCGGAAGTCCCCGAAGATCAGCGAGGTGCTGCCGCTGCTCTACCTGCACGGCCTGTCCTCGGGCGACTTCGTGCCCGCGTTCGAGCAGTTCCTCGGCTCCTCCGCCGGGCTCTCGCCTGCCACGGTCACCCGGCTGACGGCGCAGTGGCAGGCCGACCACAAAGCCTTCGGCGAGCGCGACCTGACCGGGTCCGACTATGTCTACGTCTGGGCTGACGGCATCCACCTGCGCATCCGCCTCACGGAGGCCAAGTCCTGCGTCCTGGTCGTCATGGGTGTGCGTGCGGACGGCACCAAGGAGCTGATCTCGATGGCCGACGGCTACCGCGAGTCCGCTGAGTCCTGGGCCGATCTGCTGCGCGATGCCGCCCGGCGCGGGTTGCGTGCCCCCGTCCTCGCGGTCGGCGACGGTGCACTCGGCTTCTGGAAGGCCCTGGCGCAGGTGTTCCCCGAAACCCGCCATCAGCGGTGTTGGGTTCACAAAACGGCCAACGTGCTCAACGCCCTGCCGAAGTCAGCCCAGCCCGGTGCACGCAAGGCATTGCAGGACATCGACAACGCCGAGGATCGCGAGCACGCCGTCAAGGCGGTCGCCGCATTCGACAAAACGTACGGCGTGAAGTGGCCCAAGGCGGCTCGGAAGATCACCGACGACGTCGACGAACTGCTGGCGTTCTACGACTTCCCCGCCGAGCACTGGGTTCACCTGCGCACGACAAACCCTATTGAATCGACCTTCGCGACGGTCCGGCTCAGGACCAAGGTCACCAAGGGCGCCGGCAGTGCGGCCGCCGCCCTCGCCATGGTCTTCAAGCTCGTCGAGTCCGCCCAGCACCGGTGGCGAGCGGTCAACGCACCCCACCTCGTCGCGCTCGTCCGGGCCGGAGCCCGCTTCGAGCGCGGCCGCCTCGTCGAACGCTCCGAGGCTCACGCGGCCTGAACCACCTCAACTGGCTCACAGGTATTGACAATTACTCACCGAAACCGGTCTACATGTAGGACCGGATGGATACCGTGACATCCATGTCGAAGGCGTTCGCTCCCGCCGTGGATGGCAGGCCCAGGGCCCGGTCGAGCGCGCGGCTAAGGGGGCCGCAGCCACTAGTGCCCGGGGCGGCGAACTCCGCGTCCTGGGCACCGAAGGCGGCGACCAGGGGGTCCTTGGATATCACCCTGGTGGGATCGGTGTCCTTGAGCACTAGGTGGACCGCGTCCTCATCGCTGCCCACCGAGCAGCCCGACCACGGCAGGGCCAGCAGCCCGTGCGCCGAGCCTATGACGAACTTGATGTCGAACTCGCCGCGCCGGGTGTCGTCGGACAGGAAGTCCGAGTAGCCGCCGTACTGCGGAGTCAGGGTCAACGGGGTGCCTCCCACCGGGATTGGCGCAGCGGTCATCTCCCCGAAGACCTGGCGGAATTCACCGTCCACACGGCCTTCCGCAAAGGTGATCTTCATAGGTTCGGTGAGCGGCTCGTCGACGGCGCCCATGCGCAGATGCCCCGTGGCGTGCATGACCTCGCAGCGCCAGGTCCCGGGGTCCACACCCGTGGGCAGCTCATCGACGGTCGGGCAGGCGGAGAAGTCGAACTCGGGTAGATCCGCAGCCCGTTCAGCTCCATACGCGGGTGCGGCGCCCAGGGCGAGTCCGGCAAGTAGGGCCCCCACAGCAGCACTTGTGCAGCGGCGGACTGCGCGATTTAAGGTCACTCGGTTCGGCGTCATACGTCACAGCATTGCAGAGGTTTCTCTGCAGAGGAAGGTCTGCAGAGAAAGTGCTGCGATCTGGATAGACTGCCGCCATGACGAAAGAGCGGAGAGCGGACGCCGCAGGGCGGCGCACGGTCGACAGCCCCGAGGTACTCAAGGCCCTCTCGCACCCCCTGCGCCTGCGTATCCTGCGCCACCTCGGCGCGGCGGGCCCGGCTACCTCAACCACGCTGGCCGCCGCCCTCGGCGAGAACACAGGGACGCTGAGCTACCACCTGCGCATGCTGGAGCGCAGTGGCCTCATCGAAGACATCCCCGAGCGCTCCACCGGGCGTGAGCGCTGGTGGCGCGGGGTGCGCGGCCTCGACATCCGCAGACCGCCGCAGGGTGAGCTGACGGAGGCCGAGCGCGCCATGTCGGCCGAGCTGGACCGGATGAGGTTGGAGGAGGACGTCGAGCTTGCCCGGCAGTTCACCGCCGCACAGGCGGAGTCCGAAGGCTGGATGCGGGGTTCACGCAGCCTCATCCACCTCACGAAGGGTGAGCTGGACGCGTTCCATGACGACTATCTGACCCTGCTCGCGCGCTATGCCCGCGGGCCCGAGGGCGCCCCCCACGATGCACGACCCGTACTCCTCCGCTGGTTCGGCCTGCCCGCCGACTGACCGGCAGCCGGCCGACGAACTGTCTGATCGGCCGACTGACCGTACGGGTGAGCTGAGGGAAGGGACCAGGTCGGGCCGACGTCTTCACGCAGCCACGGTCTCCTCATTCGGGCGACGCTTCGCGCGGACCTCGAACGAAAAGAAGATCAACAATCAGTCACGCCGCCCATCGGGACTGCGGGCCTGACCAAGATCGATCCACAGGTCTTGACGATTGCTCCCGCCCGGGCGGCCAAAGGCCATGTGGGCGAGGTAAAGGAACAGACGTACCCCCGTACGTTTCACACCGCGACGGTCCTCGATTGCGGTCCTACTTCCGTGGCCGTCTTCTGTTCGAAGTCTGAACTGGTCAGACACTCACCGGAGGTGGAGAACGGGCAGCAAGATCAGGCACGAATTCGACGCCCTGTCAGGCTTCCCAGCCACTCGGCGTCGATGCGCCGCGCCGACCGCAGCGCGCCGACAGGGCGGCGCACGCGACGAGGTGTCGGAGTACGCCGCCCTCGGGCGGGACGAGTTGCCGGAGGCCGCCCACGCGGTCACTTCGGGTCGCGGTTGAACACCGCCTTCGACCAGCGGTAGCCGAGCGCCGCGATGCACAGGCACCAGACGATGGTGATCCACCAGTTGTTGCCGATCTCGCTGCCGAGCAGCAGCCCGCGCAGGGTCTCGATGGCGGGCGTGAACGGCTGGTACTGGGCGATCGGCTGGAACCATCCCGGCATCGCGTCGACCGGCACGAAGGCGCTGGAGATGAGTGGCAGGAAGACCAGCGGCAGCGCGTTGTTGCTGGCTGCCTCGGCGCTGGGGCTGGCCAGGCCCATCCCGACCGCGATCCAG
Source organism: Streptomyces sp. NPDC060000 (assembly GCF_042737375.1). Classification (NCBI taxonomy): domain Bacteria; kingdom Bacillati; phylum Actinomycetota; class Actinomycetes; order Kitasatosporales; family Streptomycetaceae; genus Streptomyces; species Streptomyces sp. NPDC060000. The sequence continues at coordinate 71,007 of NZ_JBHWUU010000045.1, read as the reverse complement.
GTGAACGCCAGGGCGAACAGTGTGAGCAGTCCGAACGCGGCCAGCCACTCCAGGGCCGTGGCATCCGTGGAACGGAAGCCGATGGCCACGCCGACGGCGCCGACGAGGACCACGCTGATGACCGACTGCAGCACGCTGCCGATGACGTGTCCGATGAGCACGGAGCCGCGGTGGATCGCCATGGTGCGGAAGCGGGCGATGATGCCCTCGGTCATGTCCATGGAGACGGATACCGCGGTGCCGACCAGGGTGCCGCCGATGGTCATCAGCAGGACGCCCGGGACCAGGTACGCGATGTATTCCGAGCGGTCGGCGCCACCACCGCCGATGCCCGCGCTCATCACGTCACCGAAGACGTAGACGAACAGCAGCAGCAGGACGATCGGCGTGAGCAGCAGGTTCAGGGTGAGGGACGGGTAGCGGCGCGCGTGCAGGAGGTTGCGGCGCAGCATGGTGTTCGAGTCCTGCACGGCGAGGGAGAGCGGGGTCGGGCGGGCGGGAGCCAGGGGGGAGCTCATCGGACGGCCTCACCTTTCTTGTCGGCTCGGTCGGCTCCGCCGGTCAGGGCGAAGAACACGTCGTCGAGGTCGGGAGAGTGCATGGTCAGCTCGTCGGCCTCCACGCCGGCGGAGTCCAGCCAGTCGAGGATGGAGCGCAGCTCGCGCTGGCTGCCGTCGCTGGGGATCTGCAGCGCGAGCGCCTCGTCGTCCCGGGTGGCCTCGCACAGGGCGGAGGCAGCGGACTGGTAGGCGTCCGGGTCGGTGAAGCGGAGCCGGACGTGCCCGCCGGGGATCAGCCGCTTCAGCTCGTCGGCGGTGCCCTCGGCGGCGATCTTGCCGTCGTGGAGTACCGCGATGCGGTCGGCGAGTTCGTCGGCCTCTTCCAGGTACTGGGTGGTGAGGAAGACGGTGACGCCGTCGGAGACGAGTTCGCGGATGATCTGCCACATGTTGTGGCGGGAGCGGGGGTCGAGGCCGGTGGTGGGCTCGTCGAGGAAGAGGATCTGCGGGTTGCCGACCAGGGTCATGGCGATGTCGAGGCGGCGCTTCATGCCGCCGGAGTAGGTGGAGGCGGGCTTCTTCGCGGCCTCGGTGAGGTCGAACCGTTCCAGCAGTTCGGCGGTGACCTGGCGCCCCTTGCGCTTGGGCAGGTGGTGCAAGTCCGCCATGAGGAGCATGTTCTCCTCGCCGGTGATGAGGCCGTCGACGGCGGAGAACTGCCCGGTGACACCGATCGCGGCACGCACGCCGTCCGGTGACGTGGCGACGTCGTGGCCCGCGACCTGGGCCTGTCCGGCGTCGGCGGTGATGAGCGTGGAAAGGATCTTCACGGCGGTGGTCTTGCCGGCGCCGTTCGGCCCGAGAAGCGCGAACACGGTCCCGGCCGGGATGCGCAGATCGATGCCGTCGAGGACGGTCTTGTCGCCGTACGACTTGCGCAGACCGACGGTGGAGACGGCGGCGGGCGACTGCGGATCGTCGCCTCGCCTTGATGTGGGCATGACAGATGAAGGCATGGGGCCCTCCGGTCGAAGGGTGAAGTGAGTGGATGAAGGGACTGGTTGACGAGGTGGTGCTCAGGCCCTGGCGCGACGGACGTCGATGTTGCCGTACTTGGTGCGGGCGCGGACCTTGACCGTGTCCTCGGTCTGCTCCGGGCTCTCGGAGGCGGTGAGCGTGTTGCGCACCTGGCCCGAGCCGGAGCTGACGTCGAGCCAGGCGGCCGTGCCCTCGCGGACACCGACGTCGATGGCACCGTAGTTGGTCTCCAACTGGACGGTTCCGCGGGCCACTTCGCCCACCCGCAGGGTGCCGTGGGCGGTGGTGGCGGTGACCGAGTCCTCGGCGCGCCGGATCTCGATGTCGCCGTTGGCGCCGCTCACCCGCAGCTCGCCGGTCGCGGCGTCGACGGTTGTGGTGCCGTGCGAGTTCTTCAGGACGGCGGGACCGTCGAGGAGGCCGACGCGCAGGCTGCCGGAGCTGGTGGTGATCTCGGCCCGGCCCTCGACCCGGTCCACGGTGATCGAGCCGTGCGACGCGGTCAGCTGGAGCGGGCCCGTCGTGTCGAGGCGGACGTCGCCGGACGAGGTCTTCACGTGGACCTCGCCGAGCCGGCCCTCACCCAGCACCTGGGCCCAGGCACCTGTCATGTCGATGCGCGAGTTCGCGGGCAGTTCGACCGTCACGTCGACGGTGCCGGTGCGGCCGAGCCCGAGCAGATTGCCCTTGGGCGTCCTGACGGTCAGGACGCCGCCCGCGTACGTCACCTCGGTCTGCTCGGCCGCCCGTACGTCGTGGTCCTTCTTGGGGTCACGGGGCTGCACATCGACGACCGTGTCGAGGCGGTCGCCCGCGGTGAACTGGATGGAACCGGCCTCCACACGTGCGGTGACCGAGATCGCTTCGGGAGTGTCGAAAGAAGGCATGGCTGTCCCGTCCTCTTGAGTCTTTGGGACGTCCCCGCTGATGGGACGTGGTGTGGGTGAAGTGGTGTGGGTGAGGCCCGGCTAGCGCACCCAGCCTGTGAAGCTCTGTCCGACGGTCTGGGCCTTCTCCGTGGTACGCGGCCGGCTGGCGCCGCCGACCGCGGCCGACACGGCGCGCACCAGCCACGCGTTGACCGACAGACCCTCGCGGGTCGCGGCCTCCTCGGCGCGTGCCTTGAGGTGGGCCGGCAGACGCAGGTTGACGCGGGCGGTGCCGCCTTCGTCGCCGTCGCCGGGCGCCTGCGCCGTGAACGGTTCGAGGGACGCGGTCGGCTCGGCGGGGGCGCCACCGTAGGTGGGCGGCGGGGTCACCACGAAGTCGGGGTCGAGGCCGCGCAGCCGTACGTCGACCGAGCCGGGGGCGAGTTCACGGGTGATCTCGTCCATCGCGGCGGAGAGCACGTTGAGCATGGTCAGACGGGTCGCCGACTCCAAGGGGGCAGTGAGCCTCTCGGCCAGTTCGCGGGCTTCGTCGCCGCCGGCCTCGGCGGCCACCGCGAGTTCGCGGCGGAGGGAGTCGACATACGGGGTGAGGTCCATGCCGCCATAGTGGCACCATGATGGCGTCATTCGCAAGCCCGGGTGGCCCCTTGCAAGGGACGGGTGGGCCTACATCCCACTTCACCTGTGAAAACGCCACGGAGGCACCCCCGGTCGACTAGGGTTCCCTGCGCATTCACGTGCCTGTGCAGCGCGCGGAATGGAGCCGATTGATGCCAAGCGGCGCCATTCGGAGCCACTCGGTGCCATGTGATGTCACTAACTGATCGTTCAGAATGAGGTTCGGAGGCGGCGGAGGCACATGAGGCTGCAGGCCAGTCCGAGCAGGCCCTGGTGGAGATCGGCGCGCCGCTCGTAGCGGGTGCGGAGTCGTTTGAACCGGTGCAGCCAGGCGAATGCGCGCTCGACGACCCAGCGCACCTTGCCCAGTCCGGAACCGTGGGCGACGCCGCGTCGGGCGATCAGCGGTTTGATGCCCCGCTTCCACAGTAGGCGGCGGTACTTGTCGAAGTCGTAGCCCCGGTCGGCGTACAGGCGTCGGGGCTTGCGGCGGGGACGTCCCCGTCGGCCCCGGATCGGCGGGACGGCGTCGAGCAGGGGTACGAGCTGGGTGACGTGACCAGGCGGCTCAGCCGGTCGGGGATGGCCGCCAGGGTCAGGGAGCCGTCGGCGTCCTTGGCGCAGCGCCAGATGCCGACGAGGGCGCCCAGTCCTGAGGAGTCGCAGAAGGTGACGCCTGAGAGGTCGGCGAGCAGGTCGGGGTGGCCGTTCGCGATGATTCCAGGGCGCGGGCCCGTACGGCGGGTGCGGCGGCACGTACCCGCAGAACCGCTGCGTCGCGGAGGCGGTCGACACCTACCTCCGCACGGGCCGCACTCCGGCCGTGGGGACGGTGTGCCGGGGCAGCATGTCCTGATGCCAGTAAGGGCGTCGGATTCAGCACCCTGCATGGCAGTCGACGGCGCCACCCGGAGCAGCTCGGCGAGCGTCACCAGCTTGGTGGCCCCCCGCGTGGACAGGAACGACCAGCATCCGGAACTGCGGCAGGGTCTCGCGCTCCGGCATGCGTCCTTTCTCTCGTGACGAGGCACTGTCCACCGGCGTTATGGGAATCGATGCTCGCGCGCCGGATTGCGTCCACGCAGGGCCGGCAGCGTCCCCCGGGCCTGCCGGGAAATCGCCGACCGCGTCGCACGTCAGCTGCTGCGTCCCTCGGGGCCGGGCGCCGTCCGGGACGCCGGAAACGGTTCCGTCGGGACTACGAAGGAGCGCGTGCGGTAGTGACCGCGGAACTCTTCCAGCAGGGCGTCGGTCGCCTCGGCTCCGCCGGCCACGGCGGCGTGGACGTCCCGGAAGTAGTCCTCGTATCCGGCGGGTGTGTACAGGCACAGTGCCCTGGCGGTGGAAGGACCCGCGTTGCGGAAGCCGTGCGGAGTGCCACGCGTGGCGGCGAGCAGGTGCCCGGGTCCTGCCGTCACCTCGGCCTCCCCGGTGTGCAGCGTCAACTCGCCCTCCAGCACGTAGAAGTACTCGTCGTGGCCGTCGTGCACGTGCGGTCTGGCCCCGATGGTGCCGGGTGCGAGGCTGAACTCCTCGAAGGCGAAGTGCCCGGCCGTGTGTTCGCTGGTGAGCCGGAAGAAGTGGGCGACACCGGCGACGTCGATGAGCTCTCCGTCCTCGGGACGGCGCAGCAGCGGACGGGCCGGATCGGGTGCTTCGTGATCACTCATCACGACAGTGTGACCCGTCGGCCCGCTGGTCGGCGACGTATGTCCGCAGGTCGTCGCGGACGTCGTCGGCGTTCCAGGTGGCTGCGTTCAGCAGTCGTTGCAGGCCGTCGGGGGTGCGGTGGCCTGCGTGTTCGGCCAGTTGCCAGCCGTTTTTGCAGCCGACCGGGCCGAACAGTGCGCGGACGTTGTCGCGCATGGCGGCGTCGCAGGTCGGCGCACCCGAAGCAGTGGCCGATACGCAGGAAGAGGTCGTCGAGTTCACGGTCCCAGGTCGCGTCGGCAAGGTCGTCGATCACGCGGGAAGGCTGCCCTCATCACAGCTCGGACAGATCTCGGTGCCACTCGTCGCAGGGGCGGCCCGGCAAGACCGCCCCCGACACGCCATCAACCCACTACACTCCCGACGACGCCTCTGACCAGGCCAGACAGCAAACGCTGCTGGAGTACTAGCTAGTGTCCTGCGCCGGTAGTTGATCGTTAGTAGTTGTGTGACTACTGCTGCTGGTGCGTCAGTTCCTCGTCGGGGCCCGAAGCTGGAACCGTTGTTGCTGTCTGATGACGAGCGGGCGGTGTTGGAGCGGTGGACGCGTCGGGCGACATCGGCCCAGGCCATGGCCCTGCGCGCGCGGATCGTGCTGGCGTGCGCAGGGCCGGAGACCCCGCCGATCGTTGGGGTCGCCCGGGATCTGCGGGTGGCCGCTGACACCGTCCGCAAGTGGCGGCGCCGGTTCCTGACAGAGCGGCTCGACGGCCTGGTCGACGAGCCCCGACCGGGCCGGCCGCCCACCATCAGCGTTGATCAGGTGGAAGCGGTGGTGGTCACCACGCTGGAAGAGATCCCGAAGAACGCCACCCACTGGTCGCGCAAGTCGATGGCGGAACACAGCGGCCTGTCGAAGTCCACCGTCGGCCGGATCTGGCGGAAATTCCAGCTCAAACCGCACCTGACCGACACCTTCAAACTGTCGACCGACCCGCTGTTCGTCGAGAAGATTTACGACGTCGTCGGGCTGTACTTCAACCCGCCCGAGGGCGCGGTGGTCCTCTCGATGGACGAGAAGTCGCAGATCCAGGCCCTGGACCGATCCCAGCCGGTGCTGCCGATAATGCCGGGCATACCCGAACGGCGCACCCACGACTACGTCCGCAACGGCCTGACTACCTTGTTCGCCGCATTCGACGTCGCCACCGGCGAGGTCATCAGTGCCCTGCACCGTCGGCACCGGGCAGCGGAGTTCAAGAAGTTCCTCATCCGGATCGACAAGGAAGTGCCCGCGCACCTGGCAGTCCACCTGATCTGCGACAACTACGGCACCCACAAGACGCCCGCGATCAGGATGTGGCTGGCCAAGCACCCACGCTTCCACATGCACTTCACCCCGGCCGGCTCCTCCTGGATCAACCAGGTCGAGCGGTGGTTCGGCTTCCTGGCCGACCAGAAGATCCGCCGCGGCGCCCACAAAAACGTGCAGAGCCTTGAGGCCGACATCCGCGCGTGGGTCAAGGACTGGAACGAGGATCCCAAGCCGTTCATCTGGACCAAGACCGCCGAAGAAATCCTCGAATCCCTCGCCCGCTTCTGCCGACGGATCTCCGGCGCAGGACACTAGCTGGCCCATGTCGGCGTTGCCGGGTGACTGGGTGCTGGTCGCCCGGCTGTTGGTGGTTGGCGTGTAAGGCATCACCGCATGACGTGGTCTTTGCCTGAGCCGATGCTGACAGTGGCCATGGACAGCTCTGCTTTGCCCGCTGGGTGGGCCGCGGAACCGAAATGGGGCTCTGAGACGGCACCTTCTACGAACCCCGACCCGCCCCATCACCTTGGCCAAACCCATAGGGAGCACCCCCCGGCGGAAGCGCCCGCCTCCCGGTGAAGGCCCCGACCGCGCCCGCCGCGTCTCTCCGCCTGCTGGCCGGCGCCGCTACGGCCCGGCCCCGGCCGCTCGCCGACAACGTGAAGTGGCAACGGAGGCGGGTCTATTCGCCCCAGGCGCCCGTCAGCAGGGTGCGGAAGGTGGTGGGCTCTCGCCCGATCAGCTCGGCCAGCGTCGAGTCGACGGTGGTGAACTCGCCGTTCCGCGCCGCTGTGAAGATGCTCAGCAGCAGGTCGGAGGTCTGGGCCGGGGCGCCGTGCGCCAGTGCCTGCTCGCGGAAGGCGTCGTCAGGGACGAGGGTACGGGTGAAGTGCCGTCCGGTGCTCTGGGACGCGATTTCGGCGACGGTGGCGAAGTCGAGCGCCGCCGGGCCGGTGAGAGGCGGGGTGGGTCCCTCGAACCGGCCTTCCTCGGTCAGGATGGCCGCGGTGGCCTCGGCGAGGTCGTCGTGGCCGGTCCAGGCGACGGGGCCGTCGGCGGGGAGGGCGATGTCGCCTGTGTGGCGGGCGGACTCCAAGAAGTGCAAGGCGCTGGCCGTGTAGAACCCGTTGCGCAGCGCGGTCCAGGGCAGGCCGGTGGCGCGCAGCAGGTCCTCGGTCTGGGCGTGGTCGCGGCATGGCTGGAAGCGGGAGTCGTGGGCGGCGCCCATTTGGCTGGTGTAGAGGATGCGGCCGACGTCGGCCTTCACGGCGGCGTCGATGGCGGTGCGATGGCCGGTGACGCACTCCTCGCCCGCGCGGTCGAGAGAGACGAGGAGCAACTGCTCGGCCCCTTCGAAGGCATGCACGAGCGAAGCGGGGTCGTCGAAGCTGCCCTGCCGGACACGAACGCCACGGTCGGCGAGGTCCTGGGCCTTGCGGAGGTCGCGCACGCTGACGCCGATGCGTTCGGCGGGGACACGCTCCAGGAGGCGTTCGACGGTGCGGCGGCCGAGCTTGCCAGTGGCTCCGGTCACGATGATCATTGATCTCTCCCGAGACTGTTTCCAGTGGAATCAGTCGGACGATAACACTGAAAATATCGGCGGAACCGAAACGTTGATAACATTGGTCACATGGTTACGCGACGCGATAGCACCGACAGCCCTCGTGACCGGATCGTCGAGGCTGCCGTCGAGCTCCTGGAGAAAGGCGGCCCAGAAGCGGTGAGCACCCGCGCGGTCGCCGCGGCGGCCGGAATGCAGCCGCCGGCGATCTACCGCCTCTTCGGCGACAAGGAGGGGCTTCTCGAGGCCGTCGCCCAGCACGGCTACGCAGAGTTCCTGGAGAACAAGCGCGCGCAGCTCGACCCCGACCCGCAGGACGCGGTGGAGGAACTTCGCCGCGGCTGGGACACGGTGGTGGAGTTCGGGGTCTCCCGCCCCGAGCTGTTCGCGGTAATGAACAGGGCCACCGGCCGGAGCGCGGACCTGGCGCACCGCGCAGGCCTGGAGATCCTCCACGGCAGGGTGCGCCGACTGGCGGCCGGGGGGTGGCTACGCGTCGACGAGGAGCTGGCCGCCCAGATCATCCAGGCCACCGGCCGAGGCGCAGTCACCACCTGGCACTCCACACCGCCCGAACGCCGCAACCCGGCGCTGCTGACCGCCCTCCGCGAGGCCATGGTCACCGCCATCACCCGCGCCGAACCGGCGGTCCCTCGCGCGGAGACAGGCCCTGCCGCGGCAGCCCGCGCACTGCACGCCGCTCTCCCCCACGACGTCGACGTCCTGAGCGACGCCGAGCAACACCTGCTGCGCGAGTGGCTCACCCGCCTGACAGCGGACGGTGGCACGCCGTAGGCCTGATCGCGCCTCAGAGGCCCGCACCCGCGACCCCGTGCTCAGTTCGGCGAACCGCGGCCCCGCTCCCTACCGCGGTGCCGGCCGCGAGCGGCTACCACCTCGCCCGATGAAGGGCTTTCGCTCCATGGGCGCAGCGCAGCGGTTTCTGTCTGCGTTCAGCGGTATCTCGCTCCACTTCCTGCCCCGCCGTCGTCGGATCCCCGCATCCGACTATCGAACCGAGATGACCGTCCGCTTCGCCTGACGACGACCTGCGGGCTCCAAAGCCCTCGATCGACACGAGGCCCGCACCCGCGACCGGGCCCGGGAGGGGTCCACCCCCCTCCGCCGCCGCTGTCCCGCCCCGCGGCCCGGTTTCGGCGGCCGGACAGTGAGGGAAGGCCTGGATCCGCCGCTACCGGGGCAGTCGGGAAAGCGGACACCATCGAGCGGGCGTGCCGCCCGCCAGGCAAGGAGATCAGCGTATGGCAGGACCGGAACGAACTCACACCCCCGGCGCCCAGGCCGGGGCGGCGCCTGCCGGTCCGGCCACCCAGGCGCTGGAAGCCATCGGCACCGGCGCCTACGTCGTCAATGAACAGGGCCACATCATCGCCGCCAACTCCCACACCGCCCACCTCCTGCAGCGCACGGCCGCAGAACTTCTCGGTCACGACGCCCACGACCTGCTGCACCGCGACGCCCACGGCCAGCCCCTGCCGCAAACGCAATGCCGCATGCGCCAGCCCTTCCACACCAGACGCACCGCCCAGGGCGAAGAGGACTACTTCGCCCGCGGTGACGGCTCCGTGCTGCCCGTCTCCTGGCTGATCACCCCCTTCGGCCCCGCAGAACACGAACACGGCACCCTCGTCCTCTTCCACGCCCGCTCCGAGGACGACCTCAGCGCGCGCCCCCAGCCGGCCACCACCCTGCTGCCCGAACTCGAACGGCTCGCCCTGCTGGCCGCCACCACCACTCAGCTCACCTCCACCCTCGACGTCGAAGAAGCCCTGCGCCGACTCGTGAGCCTGGTAGTACCGCGGCTCGCGGACTGGGTCATCATCGACCTGATCACCGAACGCGACGAAGTGTGGCGCACCGTCGTCGTCGAAGCAGACGCGGACGCGGACGCGGACACCCAGATACGCCACGAAGAGCTCCAGGGGCCCATGCCGCCCATCCCGGAAGAGTCCCCGATGCCCTTGTCCAGAGCCCTGCGCGGAGTCGCATCCACCCTCGCCGGCCCGCAGACCTACCAAGGGCCCCCGGACTCCGGCATCGCCGTCGAACAGCGCCGTCTGTTCGACGCCACCGCCATCCATTCCGCCGCCATCGCTCCCATCCGCAGCACCCGCGCCGTTCTCGGAGCCCTCACCCTGGGCCGCGCCAAACAGCCAGGTGACTTCCACGCGGCCGACCTCCCCCTGATCGAAGACATCGCCCGCCGCGCCGGCCTCGCACTGGACAACGCACGCCTCTACCAGCGCCAGCGCAAAGTCGCCGAAACCATGCAGAACCACCTGCTGCCCCAGATGCCGCGCGTACCCGGACTGCAGATGACCGTCCGTTACCTCCCCGCACCCGACGCCTCACAAGTCGGCGGCGACTGGTACGACGCCTTCTCCCTCTCCGACGGCGCCACCGCCCTGGCCATCGGCGACGTCGTCGGCCACGATCTCGAAGCCGCAGCCGGCATGGCCCAGGTGCGCAACATGCTCCGCGCCTACGCCTGGGCCCTGCACGAGCCCCCCAGCCGCATCGTCCAACGTCTCGACGAAGCCCTCAACCACATCACCGACGTCACCATGGCCACCGTGATCCTCGCCCGTCTCGAACAAACCCATACGGGCCAATGGCACCTGACCTGGACCAATGCCGGCCACCCGCCGCCCCTGCTCATCACCCACGACGGCTTGGCCCACTACCTCAACGACGGCCACAACATCCTCCTGGGCACCTCGTCCCACACACCCCGTACCGACGCGACCACCCAACTGCCCCCCGGGTCCACCCTCCTGCTCTACACCGACGGCCTCATCGAAGAAAGCGGCCACACCCTCGACGAAGGCCTCAACCGACTACGGCAACACGCCGCCGCCCTCGCCCACCGCCCCCTGACCTCCTTCACCGACCACCTCCTCCAGCGCGTCCGCCCCACCGCCAACGACGACGACGTCGCCCTCCTCGCCCTCCGCACCCCCACCCGGACACCCACACGCCCAGTCGGTGAGTGAGCCCGCCGGTGCCCATGCCGATCAGCGCCGCCGAGCCGAACCTGATGGTTCCCGAAGTACGACGCCACGCTCGTCGGCCGAGCCGGCAGAGGGTCCCGGTCGTCAGGTGACGGCGCGGACATCGCGCCTGGCCGCGGTCGCGACGTGAACCCCGGTGATCTTCACGATCTCGTGCCAGAACGGTTTGGCCGTCAGATAGGCACCCAGCGTGGACAGCGCGCCCAGGGAGACATCGACGCTGAGGCGTCCCCGCTCGCCCCAGTAGACATCCCGCAGATCGAGCAGCAGCGCGAACTCGTCGCAGATGAGTGCGGTGCCGCAGCCGTAGGCGGTGGCCACCACGGGATGCCCGATGGCCCGCTCGTCACCGCGGACAGCGATCAGCCCTACGCCGGCGAGTGCGGCGATGCCGAGGTTGTAGTGATGCAGGTGCTCCCGTCCGACGGAAATGTTCCCCCAGGGCAGCCATCCTCCGCGGATGCCGTGGGTGATGACCCTGACCGTGCCGAACGTGACTCCGAACGACACCCAGGTCATCAACAGGGATCGCTGCATCGGGGTCAGATGCGTCTGTGCCGTCTGGCGCCACCGCCGCACGAGCTGCCTCCCGCCACCGTCGCGGCGGGTTGCCGTACTCGACTTCATCACTGGCACGACGCGGGGGCTTGGCGGAGCCTCGGGTTCTCAGGGATGCCTGATCTCCATGTCCGGGCAACAGCGCGTCGACGTCGATCACGATGCGCGGTGTACTGCCACGCTCGGGGCTGGGTCCGCCCTCGGGTAAAGATCAGCAGGATCCCGGCGAAGGACACCCAGTGCGATCGTTCCATGGGCGGCGCGGTCCCGTCCCACGTCGGAGTGTGTCGCTGCATGGAATCCATTCAGGGGCGACAACCGGGCGGACCGCAAACAATGCTGACCCGTTGGTGTCAGGGGCCGCGGAGCGCCGGACGGCATCGCGGCGCGGGCCGGCCAATCACGGTATGGGCCGACTCCGGGGAGCCGGAAGTTCGGCAGGAGCAGGTCCTGGCTCAGTCCGTCCGTTGGTCGCAATGATCCTCCTTCGTACGAGGATCGACGCGGTCGCGGTGGACCTCCGTCGGTCGGCCATGATGTTCAGCCCTCGCACCCCGTGATGTCGTCATCGCAGTCCTCTGCATCCTCGGCGCCGACGGTGTTGAGTCGCCACATGACAAGACCGTCGGTGTCGCGGTTCGGTGGTGTGATGCGAGCGGTGACTGGGGCGCCGACCGGAATGTTGAACTGATCGGCTTCGCGGTCGCCGCACTCCACCTCCCATTCGTTCGCGGCCTCGCCCCGTATGAGCGTCAGTGTGAGCGTGTGCGGCGCGGGGGTCTGGCAGGTGATGTCGAAGACATAGGCCCGATCTCCCTGCGTCGTAAAAGTCTTGTTCAAGCCCTGTGCCAGAGTTGCCGTGCCCGAGTCTTCGCGGGAGGCGCTTTCGGGTTCGACTGCGCTCAAGGCACGCGTTGCGCGGTCCGTTGCCTCCTCTCGGTCTTCCTTGCCCTCCCAGGCAGGGGCCTGTGATGCGGGCCGAGCCCTTCCGTCCCCGGGTTCCTGCTCTTGCTTCTGCTCCGTGCAGGCTCCGGTCAGAGCCGCGAGAGAGAGGAGAAGGGTGAGGAATAGGGGGTGGTGTGCGCGCATGGGGCTCCAGTCAAGTGTGCCGTGGGGGCGCCGACTCCGGAGAAGGGGTGCCCCTGTGCCGGGGTCTTGGGGAATACCGCTGCGGTACGGTTCGGGGCCACAGACCCGGACGCATGGACCGTCCGAACGTACAGTCGCGTCGTGGAACCCTTCAACGCGATCTCTGGTCCCGTCGCAGTCGGCCTGGCCCGAATCGATTCTCGCCTCAGGTGAATTCACCCCACGGGCCGTCAGGTTTACGTATCCGGTCGCATTCAGGCGACCGGATACGGGCCTCTTACGGGAGGCAGCGTGTGAGCCATACCAGTTCGCCACGGTCGTCCGCCGAGACATGGTCGCGCTCGAACCCGAGCTTTTCGAGGACTCGAAACGAAGGCGCGTTCCAGGGACGCACCGTCGACCAGAGCCGCTTCCGCCCGGCGATGATCGCGGCGTCGGGCACGGCGGAGGCCGCCTCAGTCGCATAGCCCTGTCCGTGCACTCACCGGAACAACTCGTATGCGATCTCCGGCTCGTCGACGGACGCCCGGCCGACGGTGAGCCCGCAATACCCGATGAAATCGCCTTCATCGCGGCGGACGACGGCCAGCAGAGCAATCCCGGTTTGTGCCGATGCGGCACGCTGATCATCGATCATCCGCTGGTTGTGCACGATCGATGGCATGCCGTCACCCCGTTCCGCGACGAGCGTGCGATGGGCGTCGACGTCGGACTCCGTCCACGGCCTCAGCGTCGGTCGAGCGGTCTCGAGCTGCGGCGGTATCGGCGGATACGGCATGCCAACACTCTATAGACGCTCTGCACGCTCACTCGCGGGACATGAGACTGTTCCCGCCTCAACGGAGCGACATACAGGCCGAGTTCAGCTGACGCATCGGCCCCAGGCCCGTGAGCCGACCTTCCGGAAACGATCACCTCGCGCGTCCCGGCTCCCCTCGTGCACCGCTCAGCGAGCCAACTTCCGCCGAGCCGTGAACCAGTTGCACAAGGTCGTTAGTGTGATCACGTGACAGCATTCAGCATCCTTGATGACAGCACGGCATGGCACACGGACTTCGAGCGGAGGTTACGGGCCTCGTACACGGCGGCCGGCCTCGGCAGCAGCGCGGTGGAGCGCAAGCTCGAGGATGTACGCGGCAACCTCGGTGACTGGACCGTCGCCGGGATCACGGACAACGGGACCCAAGTGGGATACGTAGCCGTGGCCGTGACTGACGACAACGGCACGCTCGCGGGCCGTATCGGAGACCTCCGCGTCGATGCGCCCCACGCCGGCCAGGGGCACGAACAGGCCGCCCGGCACTGGGCCGAGGAATGGTGCGCGGAGCGCGGCGCACAGCGACTGGACATAAGCCTCACCACGCCCGCCGACGAGTTGTTCGGCGGCTACCACGTCCGCGGCCAGCTCAGGATGCGGCGCGTCGGTTCCCCGCCGGAACCCGTCGAAGGCGTCACCGCACGGCCGATGACGCAGGCCGAATACCCCGAGTGGCTCGCCGACGAAAAGCTCGCCTACGTCGGCGACATCGTCCGGGCGGGAGCCCTGAGCCCCGAGGAGGCCGTACGCAAGTCCGACCGCGACTTCGCGCATCTGATTCCCGAGGGCCTGGCAACGCCCGACAACACGTTCCTGGTACTCGAGGCGGCGGGCGAGCGGATCGGCACCGGCTGGGTGAAGCACGGGTACCTTCCGGGAGTCACCTACGGCTACTCCTTGTACATCCAGGAGAAGCACCGAGGCAAAGGCTACGGGCGGGCCGCGATGGCGGCCGGCGAACAGGCTACGCTCGCAGCCGGCGACTCGGCGCTGATGTTCACCGTGTGGGGCGGCAACGAGGTGGCAATGAACCTGTACACGAGCGCCGGTTACCGAGTCCTGGAGGAAAGCCGTTCGATCGGCCTTCCCCACTCCGCGACCTGATGCGACTCGCACGGCACGGAGAAACCGCCGATCCGCTACCTGACTGACTTTGACAGAGCAGCCGCCGGCGACCGTCTCCACCACTTTCGCCACGCTGACATGGACAGACCATCCGGTAGTCGCCGCACTGCGCCGGCCGCGACCGGCGAATTGGCCGTGGGCGCCCTGTCGCCCTTCGGTTCGGCGAGTCCGGCCCGAGCAGCGTCGAAGGACGCGGCAGCTGCCCCGTACACGAACCCGGTGATCTGGCGGGACTTCGCGGACATCGACATCATCCGGGTCGGCGCCAGGTACTACTGTTCCGCGTCGACGACGCACTACTCGCCGGGCGCTCCCAGCGTCCGCCGGCGTCGAACCCGGGGGTTGGGTTTGCTGGTCGCCGGTGTCCTGCTGGCCACCGCGACGCCACCACCACTCAGGTGGCTTCCGCCGGGCCCGTCGCGGCCGCGGGTACCCTCGGCGCCCAAGCGGCCCAGTCTGGGCGCCACTTCGGGACCGCGGTGGGCGCCGGAAAGCTCGGCGACGGGACGTACACCGTGTCCGTGTGGGACAGGTGCGGAGAGTGCCCCGAGGCGACACGTGCGCTGTGGGCGGCACGCGCGGCCCACCACTGTTCCTGCACGGCGGGCGGAAGCGCCGGATCCTCGGTGGCCACGACGTAGGTCAGCGGAACCCGGGGCGCAGCGGCGCCCAGCTTCTCGGTGAAGGCGCGCACGCTGTGCCAGTTCACGGTGTGCATCGCCCCGTGCACCAGCACGACGGTCGGGTTCACGGGAGCATCCTCGGGTGCGGCCCGTACGCCGCGACGCGTGTGCGCAGCGGCGTACGGGGTGGGTGGTGCGGGAGATCAGCCGGTCATCGCTTCGCGGACGAGTGCGGTGTCGACGAACTGTTCGAAGCGGACGATGAGTCCGCCGCGTACGACGAAGTGGTGGGCGACGCGGACGTCGATCGGTTTCTGCGTGGCTTTGTTCGTCGCGGTGTAGCGGGCGAGGACGACGACGTTCTCGCCGTCGACGACGTAGGTGTCGTCGTGGGCGGTCCAGTCGTCCCAGTCCTTGCCGAGCTGCTCCATCACGCTGCTCGTGACGCCGTCGGGGGTGCGGTAGGTGCCGGCGAGGGGGAAGCCGGCCATCTCGGTCCACTCCACGTCGGGGGCGAGGGTGGCCCGGATGGCTTCGAGGTCACCTGCCGCGGAGGCCAGGTACTGGCGGCGTACGACGTCGGCGGGAGCGGTGGAGGTCGCCAGCTCGCTCATGTCAGCCCCACTTCATTTCGCCCTTGGCGACCTTCGCGCCGATCTGCGCGGCGATCAGCATGCCGTTGTCGGGGTAGCGCTTGACCAGCGCCTCGGTCAGCGTCGCGCCGTCGGCGGCGGTGCCGAGCTCCTCCTCGAAGGCGAGGAGGTAGTCGCGGGTGGCGGTGATGGCGGAGGTGTCGGCCGCCGTGCCGGGCAGGCGGTGGCCGGGGACGGCCAACTCAGGCTGCAGCGCGGCCATTTCGTCCAGGAGGTCGATCCAGGCGGCGCGGTCGGCGGGGGTGGGGGTGTCGGCGACCCAGACGTGCTCCTGCTGGAAGAGCAGGACGCCGCCGAGCAGGGCGCGGTGCTCGGCCTGCCACAGGTAGTGGCGGTCGGGCAGGGCTGCCGGGCCGCCCCTGAGCTCGAAGGTGTGGCCTTCCAGGGCGATGCCGCCGGCCAGGGGGGTGAGGTCGACCAGGCGGGTGGGCAGGTTCGGGCCGAGGGCCGCCCACGCCTTGAGCTTGCCCTCGTAGGAGTGCTGGATGTGCTCGATGACGATCGGGGTCGCGACGAATGTCGCGTCGGGGAAGGCGTCGGCGATTACTTCGGCGCCGAAGTAGAAGTCGGGGTCGGCGTGGCTGACGAAGACGGTGGTGAGCTTCTTGCCGGAGTCGAGGACCTCGGCGGCGAGGCGGTGGCCGTCGGCGCGGGTGAAGGCGGCGTCGACCAGCAGGGCCTCGTTCTCCCCGGTGACGAGGGTGGCGGTCTTGTTCTTGCTGCCGGCCGGGAAGTCGAGGTCGATGACCTTGAAGTCGAGCGTGCTCATGATGGTTCCTCGGGGGTTGGTCGGGGACGGTCGGGAATCAGGAGGAGCGGGTGGCGGCGAACGCCGCGAGACGCCGCTCCACGTCGTCGGTGGTGGCCTGGCCGCGCGCCAGCACGGTGATGTCCCTGCCCGCGGCGGCGAGGAGGGTGGGGAAGGCGTTGACACCGAGCTCGACGGCGCGCGCGAAGTCGGCCTCGGCTGCGGCCCGCGTCTCGGGGGCTTCGAGAGCGGCGGCGACGTCGTCCGCGTCCAGAGCGGTCCGCTCGGCGACCTTCCGGTAGATCGCGGGATCGGAGAGGCTGAGGCCGTCGACGTAGAAGGCGTGCTGCAGCGCCGTAGCCAGTTCCGCCGCCCTCGCGGGGGCGGCCTGGCGCAGGGCGGCGAGCCCCCGTGCAGCGGCTTGCGAGTCCATCACGAACGAACCGTCGGCGATGAGCCGGTCGTACGCCTCACCGAACTCGGCTCCGGTCAGCTCGGCGATCTTGGCGTTGGCGCCCTGGACATATCCGAACTCGCGGATCGGCACCCGGCGCGATCCGGTGAACAGGCCTCCGGAGACCACTTCCACGTCGACCTCCGGATGCAGCGAGATCACCTCGCGGATCGTCGGGGAGAAGCCGTGCGACCAACCGCAGTAGGCGTCGAAGACGTAGATCAGCTTCATCGGGGACCTCGGCAGAGAGGTGTGGTGCCCGCTGGTGCGAGCGGTTCACCGGACCAACAGTACCTGACTCGTCAGATATTCCCCTGACCGGAGACACCGACCGTCGCGTGCGCGCCTCCGGCCACCTTCGGGCATCCGCCGCGGCCGGATCGAGGACGGCCGCGCCGTCCCCGCCTCGCCGCCGTGGTGGCTTCGGGGATGCGGGACGACCGCCGGGACCTTCGTCACGATCCTGCGCCGCGGCTCATGAACTCCGCCAGGAGCCTTGGGTCAAATGGTCACCAAACCCGCAACCGTCCGGACGCACGTCGAGAGGTTCACCTCGTCGACACCGGACGGCCAGCCACCCCCGACTCCCCGGCCCGGACCGCGCGGTCAAATTTCGATCTCTCCTGACCGAGCCGGCGACAGGAGAGGGTTACCAGCGGTAAGTTCCCGCTGCCCCACCCCACTTCACAGGAGTTCCGCTTCATGCGCCGTCTTCTCACCTGCCTCACGGCCGCGGCCATCACCTGCGGCGGGTTCGTCGCTACCGCGTCCCCCGCCGCTGCCGCGGACCCGGCCTCCGGGTCCTTCAGCACCCTCACCTACAACGTCGCGGGCCTGCCGGAGAGCCTCTCCAGCGCGTCCACGCCCCGCGACACCAGCACCACGGCCATCGGCCAGCGCATCGCGCCGTACGACATCGTGCACGTCGAGGAGGACTTCAACTACCACTCCTACCTCTACGCCGCTGACACCGCGCACGCCTACCGCACCCCCACCAGCGGCGGCGCCGGCATCGGCAGCGGGCTCAACACGCTCGCGAAACTCCCGTACGACACCGACGACTTCGAGCGGGTGCACTGGAACTCCTGCCAGATCGACTCCGGCGACTGCCTGACCCCCAAAGGCTTCTCCTTCATGCGTGAGCGGCTGGCGGAAGGCGTCTACGTCGACTTCTACAACCTGCACACCAACGCGGGCACCAACGACGGCGACCTGGCCTCACGCGCCGACAACCTCAGTCAGCTGACGGCCTTCATCAGCGCCCACTCGGCCGGCAACGCCGTCGTCGTCATGGGTGACACCAACACCCGCTACACCCGCACCGGTGACACCATCGCCGAGTTCGCCGCCGCCAACGGCCTGACCGACGCCTGGGTGAAGCTCATCCGCGGCGGCACCCCGCCCGTCAAGGGCAGCGACGCCCTCGTCTGCGACCAGACCGGCCCCACCGTGCCCAACACCTGCGAGGTCGTCGACAAGGTCCTCTACCGCGGCAGCAAACTCGTGTCGCTCAACGCCACGTCCTACAGCAACGAGCACGCCAAGTTCCTCACCGATGCCGGTCTCATGCTGTCCGACCACGACCCGATCGCGGTCGGCTTCTCCTGGACGCGCAATGCGGACTTCCAGCTCAGCGACCAGTACGGCGGACCGCACGGTGACTACTACACCGACATCGACGCCGTACCGGCGGGCGCCCGCCCGGTCAGCCTCTCGCTGCGCAGCGGCTCCCGCGTCGACAGCGTCGGCCTGACCCTCGGCGACGGCAAGGTCCTCACCCACGGCGGCACCGGCGGCACGGCGTCCTCCCTGACACTGGGCAGCGGGGAGTACGTCACCTCCGCCCAGCTGTGCCAAGGCGCGAAGGACGGCCACACCCGGATCTTCTACGCCAAGTTCACCACGAACCTCGGCAGGAGCCTGTCCGGCGGAACCACCACGTCCGACTGCGTGACGCGCACCGCGCCGTCGGGCTGGCAGCTCGCCGGGTTCCACGGACGCGCCGCCGACGAGATCGACAAGGTCGGCTTCATCTACACGAAGCGCTGACCCGCTCCCCGCACGGGACAAGCGGCGGCGGTCTCCGGGCCGCCGCCGCTCGGCGCATCACCGCCGGCTCTGGTGCGCCTGACGGAAGACACCGGGGGTGACGCCGGTGTGGCGGGTGAGGAACTTGCCGAAGTCGGTGGGTTCGGGGCAGCCGAGGCGACGGGCGACGGTCGCCACCGGTTCGTCGATGTGGGCGAGCAGTCGTCGGGTGCCCGCGCCTCACCATCCATGCGAACGCCGGGCGGCCAGCTCGACAGGCTCGCGCGACGGTGGGCCAACGGGGCACGATCCGCTCCATGACCAGCAGGAAGGGCCCAGAGGCCAACGCCCTGGTAGGCGGTCTGTCGAAGGCGGGCTCGGACAGGAACTGCGCCACCAGGCCGGGCTGGACAGGGCGGAACTCCAGTTGCCGTTGTGCTGCGGTCAGCGGGCCCGGGCGAGCTGCTCGACCCGGTCGTGCAGGTACTCGACGTGGTGCTCGGACTCCGGCTTCATCAGCACGCTCCGCAGGATGCGGGCGCCGTCGGCGTCTGCGGTGACCCCGGGGTGCCGTGCGGTGAACGCCTCCCGGCCGGCTTTGAGCGTGCTCAGGAAGACTGGGTCGGGGCCTGTCATGCCGTCGGCGAGGATGCGGGCGGATGCCGTGTCGATGCCGGTCAGGGTGGCCGGTCCGACGGCGGGAAAGTAACCGACGATGTCCAGCTCGGGCTGTTGGTAGAGCTCCAGGTGCTCTGATCCGTCGATGAGTTGTGCCCATCTCAGCGCTGCCCGCCGACCGGCCGCCAGAACATGACCGAGGCCGTCGGGGGTCGGCGGGAGGAGCTGGAAGGTGAGCCACAGGGCGGCGGCGGAGGCGCCGGCTCGAGAGCATTCCAGGCTGATCTCGCCCAGGTGGAGTTCGGCGGAGGTGAAGTAGGTGTAGGGCGAGTCGTGGAGGTAGAAGCGGCCGACCTCGGGGTCGCGGAAGAGGACGGCGCCGCAGCCGTAGGGCTGGAGTCCGTGTTTGTGCGGGTCGACCACGATCGAGTCGCACCGTGCGACGGCCCGCCACGGCTCGGCCGAGAGCCCTTCAGGACCGTCGGCCCCTGCCAGGAGGGTGAAGAACCCGCCGTACGCGGCGTCGACGTGGACGCGGACACCGTGGCGCTCGGCGATCGGCAGGGCCAGGTGGACAGGGTCGACGGCGCCCAGTCCGGTGGTGCCGGTGGTGAGGACGACGGTGCCGACCTCCCCGGTGCGCAAGAGGTCCTCCAGGGCGTCGAGGTCCATGCGGCCCCGGTTGTCGGTGGACACGGGGTGGCCCTTCACGCCGAGGACGTGACACATGCGGCCGTGCGTGTAGTGGGCATCCTCGCTGTAGGCGATCCCCCGACCGGGATGGAGTTCGCGGGCCACGAACAGGGCTTCGAGGTTCGCGATCGTGCCACTGGTCGTGAGGTGGCCCAGGTGCGTGTCATAGCCGAACATCGCGGCCAGCTGCCCGACGGCCTCACGTTCCATCGCCGCGGTGGCGGGTCCGCCGTCCAGGGCGTGGTTGTTCGGGTTGATCAGCATCGCCGTGAGGTAACCGACCACGGCCGCGGGGTGCGGGGGCTTGAGCATCTGACCCGCGTAGTGGGGGTGGAAGAACGGATAGTTGTCCTTCAGTCGCCCTGCGAACAGCTCGAAGGTGTCGGCGAAGCGATCGTCGTCCACGCGAAGAGACGGATGGGGCCGGTAGGGGCCGAAGGTGCCGGCCCAGTCCTGTACCGCATGAGTGGCTCGACCGAGCCAGTGCTGCAGATCCACTGATCTCCCTCTCGCTGGTGGGTGCGCACACTCTAGGATTTCATTGAGCAGTCAGCAATTGACTGATCAGCGATTGAGACGGCAGCAGGTGCGCGGGCAGTAAACTCACGGCGATGAACGAGACCCCCGAGCCCGACGCCGACGCCGACGCCGAGCCCGCCGCCGAGGCCGCCGCTCGTGCCGCGAACAGTCGACTCGTCCGGGACTTCGGCCTGCTGATCAAGTCCGCGACCCGTCTGGAACAGCGGATCGACACCGCCCTCCGGCGGGACTGCGGGATCAGCCACACCATGCTGGAAGTGCTCATCCGGCTCTGCCGCGGACCCGGAGAGGAGATCTCACAGCGCCAGCTGGCCGACGACCTCACCCTGACCAGCAGCGGCACGACCCGGTTGATCGACCGGATGGAAGAGGCCGGCCTGGTCCGCCGCGTGCCCTCTCCCGAGGACCGGCGGGTGGCCCTGGTGGAACCGACCACCGAGGGCCGTGGGACATTCCTGCGCGCCGCGGCCGTCCATGCCCGCCTGGTGGAGCAGTTCTTCGTCGGACCGTTGGCCGCCGACGACTACGTTCGACTGACTCACGCCCTGAGCGAGATCGACAAGACGCTGCGCGAAGCCACTGGCTGAGCTGACAGGGCGCGGCACTCTGCCGGCGACTCGGCGACTCATTGCCGGTTTCGACGTTGCGTCCGCCGCGTCACCTGCGGAATCGAGCTCGTCGCCACCTGCCCGTTGCGCACCGCCCTCAGGTCGACGCGGCCCGAGTCATTCCCCGGGCACAGGCTTCGACAACTCCGCATTGAACTGTGCGCCGACCAGAAGGGACAGGTTGGACAGCCACAGCCACACCAGGAAGACCACGACGCCTGCCAGTGACCCGTACAGACGGTCATAGGTGCTGACATGGGAGGTGTAGGCGGCGAATCCGAGCGAGACGATCAGCAGCAGCACCACCGCCAGTGCGCCGCCGGCCGCCATCCTTCCCACGGGACGGGAGGACGCCGGCCCCGACCGGTACAGGACGAGCACCAGGGCGACGGCGACCGCGGCCACGACCGGCCACCGCAGTGTGTCCCAGGTGTCCTGCGGCCCGGTACCAAGATCCAGGGCCTGCCCCAGACGCCGGGCCAGACTGCCGCTGACCAACAACGCGAGGGTCGACGTGAGAAGCAGCGAGATCAGGACGAGAGCGGTGGCGATGATGCGCGGAGCCGTACGCCAGACCGGCCGGTCCGCGCTGATCCGGTGCATGGCGTACAACGCCCGGCGGAAGACGCTCAGATAGCTGCACCCCGACCACAGGGCGCCCGTCCCCCCGACGAAGATCAGTGTCCATGCCGCTGACGACTGTGCGGACATCTGCCGAAGGGTGCTGCGCAGCAGAGCGCGGGACGCGGCCGGGGCGGCCTGCGCCATGCGGTCGATGACCTCCGGCTTGGCCGTGGGCATGGTCAGACCCAGGATCGAGAGGATCACCAGCAGCAACGGGAACAGGGCCAGGACCGCGTAGTAGGTCAGCGCAGCGGCCCAGTCCGTGACGTCGTCGTTCCAGACGGCCACCGGCGTCCGGCGCAGCGCCGCCCACCAGCGAGCCGTCTGACCGTCTGCATCATCCATGACGCGGATGCTCTCACTCTCCGTCCTCGGACCACCTTCGGCACCATGGTGCGACAGCACCCGGCGCGTGTGTCCCGCTTACCCCCCACGCGGCTGCGTAGACCAGCGGTCACCAGGGAGGTCCCGGCCCGTTGCCACGCCCAGCCATGGCGCGGTGAACCGAGCCGTCGTCATGCTCCCGCATCCACGCCCACGTCCACGGGAACTTGGGGGGCGGCCGGTGGCCGGCCGGGCGACGGCTACGGACTGCGGGCGTCGCGACGGTGGCGGGTGAGGGGGGCGATCAGGCGGTGCTCGCGCGGCGGGCCCCCACGTCGACGACGGAGGAGAGGACATCCACGGAACCAGGAGGGCGGGCCACCGCGGTCATCCGCCGGGCCTTCGGCGGCAAGACCGTGAGCGTTTGTCGTGCCCGGTGGTACCACCGCTCAAGCAGCTGGATGGCTGACGAATATAATCTGTCTCGTGTCGAAGCCTGACGAACTGCTGATTGACGTCGCCGCCCTGGTGGAGTCCGAGCAGAGCAATCAAATGTCCCTGACCGTGGTCACCGGTGGTGCTGTAATCACCGGTCGGCTGGCTCCCGAAGCAGTGTGGAGGCAGAGGGTGTCGGAGGTGCTGACGGATTCCGACCGGTTGGGCGAGTTCTCCGCCGTCTTCAAAACCGCCGCGACGAAGGGGCCGCCCACGCATCTGCACTTCCACGTCGCCCGGATCCTGCAGGGCACGGTGGGGATCCCGGAGACAGGCGGAATGTACCGCGTTGCGATCGAGGAGGTCAGCGCCTGGACCGTGGGCGACTTCAGCTATTCCGACCGCTGAGGAATCCCTGCGCCGACAACCCGCTGCACGCGGTGTGGTCCCGACCGGCGTGTGCCGGCCGGGACCACACCGCCGTCCAGGTGTCGGCCGGCGCCTGTTCCCTCGGTCGGACGGATACCGGGAGGCGAGCATCACGGAGCCTTGCTGAAGCGACCTGGGGAATGAGTTCGGGTGCGCCCAAGGGAAGGGCAGCAAGGGCGTGCGCTCGTCGCCGGGGACGTCGACGGCTCATGGCCCAGGAGTCCGGCAGCCGGAGGCCGCGCTGCGCAATTCTGGCTGGAACGCAACCGCCGGCGGCCGAAACTCGTCCCTTCCTCTCGAGCCGACGAGGCTTACGGAGATCTCGAACAAGCACGATGGGGGACGATCCATGAACCTGGCACCGCGCAAGAGCCGTCGCAGACCGGGCGCTGTCCGAGCGGTCGTACTGGGCGTATGCGCCGCGGGGGCGCTGGCCCTCACAGGCTGCTCCGGTGACGGCGGCACGGAGGGTACCGGCGGTGACGCGAAACCGAGCGTGACGGCGGCGAGCGGTACCGCCGCCAAGACGGGGGCGACCGCCGTCACGACGGGAAAGAAGCCCGCCACGGCGGCTTCGCCGGACGCAGGCAGTGGCGCCGAGTCCTCCACGGTCGTTCCGGTCGCTTCCAAGCCCCCTACCCCTACCCCTACGGCGACGAACTCGGTGAGCGCTGACGACGCGCCCGACGACTGTGACCACAAGATGCCCATCTCCCCCGACGAGATCGCGGTCTACCGGTACACGCCGGAAGGGGGATCTCTGAGCTTGATCGTCAAGCATGGCAACTGGGGGTGCGGCTCACCCGACTCGGACGGCGCACCGTTCGAGACCGTCGGCAAAGAGACCTACATCCCCATGGACCAGGCCGCATACGTCACGGTGACCAACCCCATCGTGGAAAGCACCGAGAATCAGCACATCGGCGTCCAGGAGTTCCTCGACTGGCTCGAGGCGCACCCGAACTCCGGGCTGGTGTTCACCTACCACCTCGGCAGCGACGGTGCCATCGACCACCTCGACGAGGTCTTCACCCCCTAACGGGCTCCGCCACGTCCGTCCCGGGCGTTGTGGACGTAGCCGCGCCTGCCGCAGCGGGGGGCCACTGCCCGGGACTGTGCCTGCGCAGGTCCTTCCTTGCGATGCTTGTCGCCGGGTCCGGGTCCGGGCGCCGAATGATGTCCGCGAAGACATCGAAGGCATCGCTTTCGTCCCCAGATGCGTATGTGTACTCCACAATGAAGGAGGACGGTATGGAGCCATTGGAACTCCGCCGCGCAGTCGAGGCAGGACGGGCGACCGCTTCGGAGCTGGGCCTTCAGGTCGACGACGTGGTCGTCATCCACAACTCGGATCGCGTCGCGCTGCACCTGGTCCCCTGCGATGTCCTGGCTCGGGTCGCACCGGCGGGGCAGCTGGCCGATTCCGAGTTCGAAGTAGAGGTTGCCCGCCGTCTCGCCGCCGTCGACGCTCCGGTGGCCGAGCTCGAGCCTCGGGTCGCCCCTCGAGTCTATTTGCGTGATGCCTTCGCCATCTCGCTCTGGACCTACTACGAAGGTGCGGAATCAGAGATCGCGCCGACCGACTACGCAGACGCGCTCCTGCGGCACCATGCCGCGCTGCGTCAGATCGATCTGGATGCACCGCATTTCACCGGTCGAGTCGCCGCAGCCCTCAGTGAGGTGAACGACCGGGAGCGGTCCCCCGAGCTGCCCGATCCTGACCGGGAGCTCCTCAGCGACACACTCAGTGAACTGAGCGCCGCGATCACCATCGAGAAGGCCGACGACGAGCTGTTGCACGGCGAGCCTCATCCGGGCAACCTCCTCAACACGAGGAGAGGGCCGCTTTTCGTAGACCTCGCCACGTGCTGCCGGGGGCCGGTCGAGTTCGACCTCGCCCATGCGCCCGAAGAAGTGGCAAAGCACTATGCGGGGGCCGACCACGCCCTCCTTCACCGGTGCCGCGCCCTGAACTGGGCGATGTTCTCGGCCTGGCGCTGGCGCCGAGACGACCAAATGCCTGACCGGAACCACTGGAGAGTGGCAGGGCTGAACGAGGTTCGTGCCGCGCTCGACCGCTGCGGACCGAGCTGAACTCGAGACAGAGGGGCTGGGTCCGGATCGGCGTGCGGATAGAGCGTCATCAGGTGGGCGGGGCTGCGGTCTCGGCTGCGCAAGGACTTCGCGAACCGGATCGGGGACAGCTCAGGTCGAGGGCTTCACGGCGCAGGTTCTGCGGCATGGCGTGCGGCATGGCGCCCTTCACCTTCAACGAGCAGCAGGTATAGGGCGGGACCGGCGGCCACCATGTCCTGGGTTCTGCGTCCTGGGTGGCTGTTCCGTGGACGGCCAAGCGCGGTCGTCGACCGTCAGGAACGGCTCGCCCAGCACGGTCGCCGGGGTTGAGCCGGTGAACGCCATGACGTCCCGATGCAGATGGGACTGGTCGCAGTAGCCGCCGTCCGCCGCGACTCGGGCTGCGCCTTCACCCGTGAGCAGACGGTGCACGGCGCGGTCGAAGCGGACCAGCTTCGCGGCGGCTTTCGGCGGAATACCGATGTACGAGTGGAACCGGGACCACAGACGCTTGCGGCTCCATCCGAGTTCGGCCGCCAGGTGGTCGATCCGTACGAGGCCCCGGCCGGCGACGATCCGGTTCCAGGCCCAGGCCACCGCCGGGTCCATCGGCGACCGCGCCTCAAGTCGGCGGGCGAGCAACGTGTTCATGCAGGCGAAGCGGTCCTCCCACGAGGGGATCTCGGCCAGCCGCTCGCGAATCCGAAGACTTCGCCCGACATCAGTCTCTTCAACACCAAGGGCCGGCCTGCCGGCCTGCCTGCCTGCCTTGCCGGGACTTCCGCGGATCGCTGTCGTCATGCGACCGGCCGTCACGAGGCAGCCTTCCTCAACGGTGATCCGACTCCGGGCCGACCACGGCGGCCCGGAACTCCCCCGCTGGTTCGCCGGCATCGGGTCATCGACACCGCTCGCACACCAGGGCTGCCATGAACGCCGAGCTCAGGGCTTGTCAGAGACCTCGGCGACGTTGTCGGCACCGGCCGCTTCGTCCTGCGCCATGCCGAGAAAGCGCCGGATCGCTTCTACCGGCATGTCGAGTCCCTCAGAAGCGGACTGCTCGTCGCCGAACACCTGCACTGCCTCGGTGACCGCCACGGCCAGTTCGACCTCTGCCTTGCGGGCCTTGGCCTCGGCCTTGTCCACGGTGTCCACCACCGCCAACTGGCGGCGCTGCTTCTCCTGAAGTCTCTGCTTACGGGAGAGGGTCTTGTCAAAGCTCTGCACAGACATGACCAAGATCATAATCAGTCGCATGCGCACCCATGAAATCGGCAACTCACCAGCGTCACAGGGGTTCACGGCTCGAAGAATCGGCGTCGCGGGCGAGGGACACACGGTGGCCGGACGGGTCGGACATCGGGTGTTGGCGTCCTGTGCCGGCCGGCTGGAAGAGGCGGGCGCTCACCTGCTGCGTGAGGTTGTCGAGGATCTCGCGCAGCCACGGACTGCGGACGGCTGGTAACCGGACCAGGGTGTGCTGGAACGCTCCCGGGTCGGCCCGGAACAGGTGACGGGGGCGCGGCGCGGGCAGCTCGTCGCGGAGGACGCCGTCGGGCATGCCGCCCGACGCGGGGACCGGCAGGGACGGCTCGGGGAAGGCAAGCCACAGCCAGATCCCGAACGGCAGCGGTACCGGGTACGCCGAGGCGGCCGGGCCGGCCGCGGTCCAGGCCTCCCCCGTCTGCGGATGGGCCGGCACGAGGAGGATCTCGGCGTCCGCGTCCGGGGTGGGCCGACCCGGTCCGGCCAGGACGGCGTGCCGCCTCGGAGGACCAGCGGGCAGCAGGGCGCCGAGGGAGCGTCGGAACACTTCCGCGACCAGTCCGTCCGGAACCGTCATCGGCCTGCCCTCCGAGGCCGCCAGCAGGTGGGCGAGCGCCCGGCCGCCCGCAGCCTCCCACCGCGGGCTCCAGGACCACCAGTGGTTCAGCCCCACCCGCGATCCCCACGTGGTGATCGGTTCGAACGGGGGCGTGCCCTTCCCCTCCGCCATCAGCTCCGCCCAGGAGTGCGGTACGGCGTCGTTGTCGTTGTCGTTGTCGACAACCACCCAGTGTCTCCGGGATCAGCACGGTCCCGCGCGTGTCTCCAGGTGCGATGACGATCGCGCCGGGCGCGCCGTCGGACGGTGCGTAGACCGGCGCGTTGCCACGGGCCGCCGCCTCGTCCGGGTCGATGTCCTCCCACTTCCGCCACGGCGGCCCCCAGGGCTCCGGGTCCGCAGCGAACGTGCCCGACTCCATGAGCACCGGGAGCTGAAGCCCGTTCCCGTACTTCTGATGGGCATGGCCGGCAGGGCGACCTGGGACAGCGGGGCGGTCAGTCCGGCGCCGCACCCCGCACAGACGAAGACGAAGACGAAGAAATATCCTCCGCTTGCGAAACAGAGGCCATCGTCGCAGCTCGGCAGCGGCCGGCCAACGTGTTTTCGCCACCGGTCGGCATGCCCGACTCCCTTGTCCTGCAAGTCACTTGACGCACAACTGGTTTCCTGACCTGTCAGATACACAAGGGGAACTTCCTCTATGGTGTTGTGTTCATGACAGACACCTCAGACGCACGCACCCCCCTCGCGCGCCGCGCCGTGCTCGCGGCCACCGGCGCCACCGCCGCGGCCCTGGCCGTGGGCGTCGCGGCCACGAACGAGGCCCCCACAGTCGAGACGGACGACACCGCCCCCGTCGCCGCCGCGGCCGTCTGCACCCTCACCAGGGAGATGACCGAAGGCCCCTACTACCTCGACGGACAGTACGTTCGCGCCGACATCACCGAGAGCAAGCCGGGTATCCCGCTCAAGCTGGCTCTCACCGTCGTCGACGACGACACCTGCGCCCCCCTCTCCAACGCCCTCGTGGAGGTATGGCACGCCGACCACCTCGGCGAGTACTCCGGCTTCGTGGGCGCAAACGGTCACAGCGAACCGGACGACGGCACCTTCCTGCGCGGCGGGGTTCTCACCAACTCAAGCGGCGTCGCCAACATCACCACGATCTATCCCGGCTGGTACGTGGGCCGCTGCATCCACATCCACGTCAAGGTCCACGTCAACGTCACCCTGACCTCGGACGGCTCCTTCACCGGCGGCCAGGAACTCCACACCGGCCAGCTCTACTTCAGTGAGACGATCACGACCCGCGTCGGCAGGCTGTCCCCGTACTCGGCCAACAGGGTCACCCGCACCACCCTCGCCCAGGACTCCGTCTACGACGGCGGAGGCGCCGCTTCCGGCCTCCTGACCCTGACGGCCCTGGGCAGCTCGACATCCTCCGGGTACGCGGGGACGCTGACCCTCGGGGTAGAGCGCTGACCATCTGACCTCAATCACCTGACCTTCCTCGTTCCGGCTGGGCGTCACCGGGTCTGCGGTGCCGCCCGGCCGGCCTGCCGGGGGGCTGCCCCCAAGGGTCGCCCCGGGCGGCACCAGCCGCAGGAACCCGCTGGGCAGGGGTCAGGGTTTCCAGAACCAGGAGAATCGCGGTGGTCACGGCCTCGCCGGTAGGCACATGGTTGTCATTTCAGGCCCCGCAGCCAGGCACAGGTGGCGGTGCGGGCGCCGAACGACGCGTAGCGGCAGATGCCGTAGGCCTAGTGGTTGAAGGAGTTCATGCCGACGGGCCCGAATCCGGTCTCTTCGGAGGAGGAGTTCCATCGCTCCCAGACCGTGGTGACACCGTCGGCGAGGTCAAGGGCGACCCGACAGCCGGCCGACTCGGGCTGCATCCGGGCGCGTAACCCGGGGGTCTGAACGCCGGTGCCGTCGCTAGACGCGGCGGAGTGACGACCGACGGAACCGCTCCGGCATGCGAGCGCCACCACGCAGCGGCCGTCGCCCTGCCGGACCCGCCCCGTCACGGGCGGCGCGCCCGTTCGGCGGTGCCCCCCGCGCTGCGGCGGCGGCCAGGGGGCTGCCGGCGGCGGCTCCGTGAACCCCGTCGCTCAACGAGAGCGCCCGGACCGCCCGGACCACCGGGACCGCCCGGACCACCGGGACCACCGGGACCACCGGGACCACCGGGACCACCGGCAGCGTCCGAAGGAAGCCACCATGCCCCGCACCGGCTACATCGGCTGAGCGGCAAGGGCTCACAGCCGCGGGCCCGCTTCGGCTGCGGTCGGCCGGCCGCGATCACCATGCCAGTCCAGTATCAAGACCGTGGCATCGTCCCTGAGGCTGCCATGGCATGCCCCGAGCACCGCCGCGGTCAGGACCCGGACGGCCTCTCGAGGATGCAGCGCACTGGTGCTCTCAATGAGGGAGGCCAGGTCGACTGCCCCGGCACCGCGCTCCTGCATACCGTCGGTCAGCAGGACCAGACGGTCTCCAGGACGCAAGTGCAACTCCTGGAGACGATAGGAAGTAGGCGCCGCCACCCCGAACGGCAGATTGACGGCAAGCCTGACCTCCTCGACCCTGCCCTCACGCAGCCGCAGCGGCCACGGATGACCGGCGTTGACCAGTTCACACAGCCCGGATCGGAGATCGACACACAGCAACTGCCCCGTAGCCAGCCCACGACTGTGACTCAGCAGCGCCTGATGAGCATGACGCGCCTGCTTCAGCGCATCACAGCCACTGCGGCGCGCCTGCCGCAACGCACCCACGAGCAGCGTGGCCAGCAACGCCGAATTCGTGTCGTGCCCCATCGCATCGGTGATCGACAGGTGCAGCGTGTCCCGGTCCAGCGTGTAGTCGTAGGTGTCGCCACCGATGTCATCGGCCGGAACCAGTCCGGCGGCCAACGTGAACTCGGCCGCCTCACAGCACGACGCCGAGGGAAGCAACTGGTGCTGGATCTCCGCCGCCAAACTCGTCTGGGTCGTACGCCGGGACAGGTGATACAGATCGGTGAAACGGCGATCCGTGACGATGATGTAGGCCAACGCGTGCGCCGCGGCGGACACCTGCCGCAGCACCGAGTCATCCACGCACTGCAGACTCACCTCCAACACACCGATACAGTCACCGCGGTTGGTGACCGGCGTGATGACGCGCCGTCCGCCCTGGCCGTCCGGTTCCACATGCTGACGCTGGCTCCGCAGAACGCTGTCATAGACACTGCCCCGCAAGTCGACCGGCCCGGTGTCATCTCCGTCCTCACCGCCTGCCGCGGCCAACCGCACCAACCGCTGACCGATGAGGTCGACGAACAGGAAAGACACCCGCTCCGCACCGAACCGCTTCTGCAGATCGTGTGCCACCACGTCGACGGACTCTCCGGGCGGGGCCGCTTCTGCAGCGGCCAGCAACTCGCCCAGCTCCAAATCTCTATCCACCACGACAACCTCCTAACGGCTGCCACAACTCCTTCCCCAACCCCACCCAACATCACCTGGCATACCCATCCTGGCTGGTCAGGGCGGCGGTCCCGACCCGCGCAAGAGGCTGTCCGACCCGTAAACCCGCTATCCGGAACCGGGGCCCGCCGAGCGGTACGCCGGCCGAAGCGGCGACCTGGGCGCGTTGACCACGCCGGGGTTCCGCTCAGCTCCCCGCGGTGACTTCGGCAGCGGTGAGCCGAACCCGTGACGGCGACCGGCCAGGGTCCCGATACCGGTGATCCGGGTCGTCCCTCGCTCTCAAGGCACCGTGCGGCGTACCGGTGCCACATGAAGATGTACAGAGTCCTCCGACCAGTCGACCAGGCCGGCCGGTCACCTGCGCGTCGGCGTGAGCCAGACAGGGCACGGAGAGCGACACTGGTCGGGCGGGGGCGTGTACTCGTACGCTGATGCGCATGTCAGCGCCCGTGGGACCGCCGCCGCCCGAGGATTCGGTTCCCCGCGTCATCCCCATCGCCAAGCCCGTTCCCATGACGCTGCTGCCCGCCCGCACGTGGACGCATGAGCAGTGGACGCGCATCCAACAGGGTTTCATGGGGCGGGACATGGAGGATAAATGGGACATTCTGATCGACGGGCGGATCGCCGTCGTGCGCAGGAGCTGGACGGGACACATCTTCTACGAGGCGACGTTCGAACCCGTCGACGGCGGCTGGTGGATCGCCTCGGCGGTGACCGGGGCCGATGACCGGCGGAGCCGCAGTCCTGGTGACGCGTACGCGATCGACGAGGAGAACGGCGTGATGCTGGAATGGATGATCAGCGGCATTCTGCTGGGCGAGGCCGATGAGGACCTGCAGTACCGGCTGCAGACCGTTCTCGACCAGTCGGACCGCTCGGGCGAGGCGCTGCCCCGGCTGACCCTGCACACCGCGCTCGGTCTGCGTACCGTCCTCTGACCGTGCTCGACGACAACCGCGCCCCCGACGGACTGGCCGGATCGACCACGACCCCGGTCCTGCCCGCTCGCTCGCTCGTCCGGGACTCCGTCGGCGTCACGGTGGACCGCGCCGGGCGCCTCGGCCCGGCCTGGCTGTCCGGCGTTCCGACCTGCTGAACAGCGGCAGGAGCGGTCGAGCGGGCGGGTCATCCACCCCGCTCGGCGGAGGGCGGCGTACCGCCTGGCGACGTCACCCCGGTCCGCAGGGCGCTGGTGCCGTCAGTGCTGCCACCAGTCGCAGGCGGTCGGGACGGTGTTTCTCCGGGACCACGCGTACGGCCGCGAAGTCGTCCAGCCGACCGCCAAGGCGGGGGGTCCTGCGCAGGGTCAGCCGGTCTCCCGGCGCGATCAGACCGTCCAGGACAGCCTCGGCGAGCAGGTGGTTCAGGTGGATCAGGGCCTCCGACACAGTGCAGTCGACGGTGGCCAGGCAGAGGTCCCGGCGGACGGGTGGACGGCCCGTCGGCGGACCGTCGTGCGACGGGGGGCGGGGTATCTCGAACGCCGGATCCTCGCCGACCGGGACCTCCACCGGGGCCTGCAGGAGTTTCAGCAGGCGGCGCAATGCGGCGGTGGCCTCAGGCGGGCCGGGGGCGGTCCAGGCGGCCGACCGGTCGGGAGCGAGACGGGTCAGGGGGAATCGGGCTCGGAGCTGCTCCGGGTTGCCCGCGAGGAACACGGTCCGGGTGAAGGCCCGCCGCCAGGCGGCCGCCTCCTGGGCGCCCAGTCCCAGGGTGTAGGCGCAGGTCTGCCGGGCCCAGGCCGCCAGGTCCAGGTCCCGCACCACCACGGCCACGACGGTGTCGTCGGCCTCGTCGGCGGTGACCGCCGCGCCGGCCGCCGTCAGGCCCGCCGTCGTCGAGAGGTCGTGGCGCGAGGCCAGTTCGGGCCGTGCGCGGCGCATGCGCTCCCCCGCGGCGGCCCGCAGGGCCCGCTGTGCCGTGTCGGTGGCGGCGTGAGCGCTCGCGTCCGACATCAGAGGTACACCCCCGTCAACAGATCGCCCGACGGGCGGCGGCGTCTGCCGAGGAGGGACGACGTCAGCCGGTAGGGGTCGATGTGGAGGTGGGATCCGCGGTGGCGGGCCACCCGCTCGGCGAGCGGCGGAGCGGACGGCTCCGGGTCCGCGTCTGCCGCCGCCAGGAGACGCTCGGCGCGGCCGAGACACTGGTGCAGCAGGTCGGGCCGGTAGCTCTCGGCCTGCCCCGGTCCGAGGACGGCGACGAAGTACAGCCGCATGCCGAGGCGCACGGCCTCCGGACTGTGCCCGGATCGCGCGGCGGCGAGCAGAGCACGGGCGTCGTGGTCGCGCCAGCCGCCCTCCCGCGCGGAGCGGATCGTACCGTCGATCGGCACCCGTCCGACGGGTATCCGGACCACCGTGGGCCCGAGCGCGGTGAGGACGCGGGCGAGGCGTTGGTAGTCGGGATCCAGCTGGCTGTCGTAGAGCAGGACGACCTCGTCGTACTCCGGTGCCAGGGGCAGGAGTTCACGAAGGGCGCAGGCCAGGTAGTTGGGCCGGCCGTCCGCGCTCACCAGGGTCCGCAACGGTAGTCCGTGGCGGGTGAGGTCGAGGTAGACGGGGCCGCCGAGAGCCCGCTGGTCCAGGCACATTCCGAGGGCGTCGAGCCGGGCGACCACCTCGGTCAGGCCGAGTCCGGGCGGTTGGTGGGCGAGCAGTCCGGGGTCGGTCAGGCCGAGTTCGGTGTACTGCCCGGCCCAGATACGCAGGACCGCGACGGCGACGGGGTGCGTCCAGCCGTCTTCGACGGCCTGTGCGTAGGGGCGCAGGGCAGCTGCCGGCACCTTCTCGTCGGCCGCGCGGAAAGCGACGTACAGCTCCCCGATGTCGCGCTCGTCGAGGGAGGAGTACCCCATGTCGCCGTACCGGCGGTCGAGGAACTCCCAGAAACCCAGGGTCTGTTCGGTGGGGTGGTAGGTGGTGTGGCTGTAGCGGAGGGTGACGTCGGCGACATGCCGGGTGGCCCGGTACATCACGTCCGACCACAGGAGTCCCTTGAGGTGACTGGGAGTGAGCGGCTTGGACGGCGTGACGGTGACCGGGGCCAGCAACACCCGGTGCCGGGCGGGCCGGGGCTCGGCGGGCCGCAGCTCGGCGTGCCCGGGCTCGGGCCGTCGGCGCGTGGCGACCGCGGTGGTGAACGCCGTAGCCGCGCCTTCCGTTCCGGTGCCGTTCCCGTTCACCGAGGTGCTCGCAGTGAGCCGTGGACGAAGAACACGCGACGCTCTCCCGGTACGTCACGGGGCGGTACCGGATCGGGCCAGCGGCCGAAGTCGGCTCCCTCGTCGCCGGGTTGGAGAGCCGTCACCGTGTACCCGCAGGCGTCGAAGAGGATCTCGGGCTCGTCGAAGCCGGACACCCATGGGGTCCCCCAGCCCTCGAACACGGAGAGCAGGGGCCTCATCTGAGGGAGTGTCAGGGCAGCGCTGTTCACCAGGTCGGCGGCGATCCCGCTGCCGGGCGTGGAGCAGGCGGCGATCCTGTTCAGCAGCCGGTGCACCTCGTCCCGCGGAAGGTAGTACAGCAGGCCTTCGAGCACCCACACCGAGGGGCGGGCCGGGTCGTACCCGCTCGCCCGCAGGGTCTCCTCCCAGTCGGGTCCGGTCAGGTCGGCCGCGACACTGCGGAGGTCCGCGCGAGGCGTGGCCTCGGCCAGCCGCTCTCTCTTGTGGCCGAGGAGAGCGGGCCGGTCGATCTCGAACAGCCGGGTTCCGTCCGGCCAGGGCAGACGCCAGGCCCGGGTGTCGAGACCCGCGGGCGCCAGCACGACCTGGCGCACGCCTCGTTCATGGGTGAGGTGGCGCAGATGGTCGTCGAGGAAACGGGTGCGGATCGCATTGAAGTCGGGGGTGCTCGGCACGTCCTGGCCGTCGGTGCGACGGCCGGTGACCGCGGCGACCTCCGCGAGCAGTGCCCTGCCGGTTGACCCGGCAAGTCCGGCGGCGTACGGGTCCGTGTAGAGCCGGTCCGCTCGGCTCGTCTCGGCGGCACGCAGCGCCGCGGTGAGCAGCGCGGTGCGTTCCAGCGCGGTCAGCGCCGCCGGGTCACCGGTGGCGGGGTTCTGGTGCGTGGTCATGCGCGCTCCTCCCTGGGCAGCGGGCCGGGTGCCGTCCCGGCGGGACCGACGAGCCGCTCCCACTGGCCGGAGTCCTGACGGAAGAGCCGGTCCTTGACCTGGGTGGGCCGTACACCGCCGGCGACTGTGTCGTGCCAGTCGCGCAGGAAGGCGTCGGCGGGCAGCCGGAGCGTGGCGGGTGCGGCGAGCCGGCCGGCGGCCCGTGCCTTGCGGTAGCCCATCGACTCGCGGGCCAGTTCGTCGTCGAGCCGTGCGGTGAACGCGTCGGCCTCTTCCTCGTGCCACGGGCCGGCGGGCGCCACGGCGAAGACGTACCGGCCGGTGCCGCCCTCGCTGTCCACCCGGGTGGCTGCGTTGCGCAGTTCGAGCCCGGTGGCGTCGAGGGCGCCCGACAGGGCCCGGGTGACCTGGGCCTCGCGCAGCCGCTCCCCCGCGTGGTCGCTGCGGGTGGCGCGCCCCGCGTAGGCGAGACGGGGCACGCCGTGCGCCCGGTCGACGACCCGGACGACGTCCCCGACGGCGTAGCGGTAGAGACCGCCGACGTGGCTGAAGACGACGTGGTAGTCGCGCCCCGGTTCGAGATCCTCCGGCAGCAGGGTCTGCGTGTCGGGCGTGAGGTCCTCGTCGGCGTCGACGAACTCGTACACGGAGGCGGTGACGACGAGGCTTCCCGCGCTGCCGTGCCGGTCCAGGGCGACAGCCACCGGCCCCTCGGAGGCGGCCACCGGGGCGGGCAGTACGGTCACATCGGCGCCGAACTCCTCTTTCAGCCGCGGCAGATAGAGGGTGGCGAGGCCGGTGGTCCAGCAGAACAGCGCGCGCATCCTGGGCCACACATGGGCGGGCCGTACGGTGCCGAACCGGTCGGCGAGCCGCTCCAGTTCGGCCGCGCGGTCCGGATCGGGGCTCCCGTGGGGACGGCCGCCGAGCGTGCCGTCGCGGATCTCCTTGACGATCCGCGGCCACCACAGCCGCAGTTGGTGGGGCAGGGCCGCGACCATGGCCGGGTTGATCCCGATGACGCAGCGGACGTCACCGGCCACCGCGAGACGCAGCCGCAGATACGTCTTCTCCAGGTGGTCGTGCGCGGCGACCGGCACCGGCAGTTCCGCCCAGGGGGCGTCGGTGCCGGGCTCGGCGGAGAGGGGCTCGCCGAAGGTCTCGCCGAAGTTCACCTGGCTGGCGCCGACATGGGGCTTGCCGGAGCTCGTGGTGGGCGGGACGGCGATCGGGTCGTGCTTGAGGTTGAGCACCGCGCCGGGACGGTCGAGAACCTCGGGGAAGTGGGC
Source organism: Streptomyces sp. NPDC060000 (assembly GCF_042737375.1). Taxonomy (NCBI): domain Bacteria; kingdom Bacillati; phylum Actinomycetota; class Actinomycetes; order Kitasatosporales; family Streptomycetaceae; genus Streptomyces; species Streptomyces sp. NPDC060000. The sequence continues at coordinate 35,288 of NZ_JBHWUU010000045.1, read as the reverse complement.
GACGAGCGGTGCCCAGGCCGCGTAGTAGAAGGGGAAGAACGAGGTGCGCATGAAGCGCCGGGTCACCGGGATCTTCTTGTGGGCACCCGTGCTTCCGCTGCTGGTGAAGAAGACGGCGGGCCGGTCGGCGGTCAGGACGTTCGCCTCACCGGCCGCGCTCCGCTCGATCCAGGGTTCGAGGTCGGCGTACGTCTGGATGGGCACCGCCCGGCGGTACTCGTCGAGGTTGCGTATGCGGCCGAAGCCGTGGGCGGTGCCGTAGTCGGTTCCGGCGTTGAACTCCAGCAGGTCGTCGAGGACGCGGCGCTGGTGTCCGGCCGGGTCGGCGAGGGCGGCCAGCAGCCGGGCCCGTTCCGCGTAGACCCGCGCGGTGTAGCGACCCGCGCGGTCCGTTTCTGTCTGCGGGTCAGCCGAGTTCATGGGTGATCAGCTCCCGTACGGTGGCCGCGGTGCGCGCGGCGTCGGTCTGCTCCGCGAGGACGGTGACGGGCAGGTCCCGTATCTCCTCGCGCACGAGCCGGTCGAGGTCGGTCTGGTAGCGCCTGAAGCCGTACGGCTCCGGCTGCGGACCGTAGTACTCCAGGCAGTTGAGGTCCGCGCCGTCACGCGAACGGTGCCAGGCGCTCTTCGGGCTGACATGGAGGTAGATGACCCGGCCCGGCCGGGGAAAAGACCGCCACCAGGTCAGCAGGGGGTCGTCGGGAACACCGGCCAGCCTGCACTTCGCGAGGAACTTGTAGTAGTAGGAGTCGACGACGGCCGGGGTCAGCGGATCGCCGTTCATGAGCTGGTCCCGCAGATGCACGACCGCCGTGTGCATCATCGCGGCAAGGAAATCCGGGGACCACCGGGTCTCGTTGGGTGCCACGTCCTTCACCACGTCCCGGCGCAGCCGTCCGATCAGGGCGTGCTCGGGCGCGAGAAAGGTGTCGTCGACCGAGACCAGACGCCAGGGCGTGGCCGTGCGCCTGAATTCGGCGAGCACCGACGACTTTCCCGCGTAGTCCGGCCCGAGAAGAACGAAGAACTGCGGGACGGAGCCGCCCCGGGACTGTCCCTTTCCAGGCCCGCCGCTCACCGGGTCCGACGGGCCCTGGGCTGTTGGGTCCGGGACTTTCAGGTCCGGGACTTTCGGGTCCGGGACTTTCGGGTCCGGGACTTTCAGGTCCGGGACTTTCAGGTCCGGGACTTTCAGGTCCGGGACTTTCAGGTCCGGGACTTTCAGGTCCGGGACTTTCAGGTCCGGGACTTTCGGGTGCGAGGCCGCATTGTCGCGGCTGAAAGGCATAGTGCTTTCCCTCTCCTTTTCCTCTCCGCTGCCGGTCCCGCCGCATTTCCCGCCGCGGTGCCGTCTTCGCCCGTCAGCGAAGGCTTCGGGACACGGCGATGACTGCGTCGCCGGCGCGCTCGCCGGTGGGGCGGGCTCGTCAGCCTGTCGTGGGCCGCTGTCCCCACGCGGAGATCAGCAGGGTCGTCATGTCCTGGCCCCGGGGGGTACCGAGGGCGTCGAGGAAGTCGGTGAGCTGCTGGGCCGTGACCAGGCCGCTGTCCACCAGGGTGTGTCCCTCCTGGCGCAGCCGGGTGCCGATCAGCTCGTCGTCGGCCGACGACTGGCCTGGGCCCGCGGGGGTGACCTTCGAGTCGACGTTCGCCAGCCCCGCCCGGCTCAGGGTGGCGGGCAGGGCACGGGCCCACCGCATGTCGGCGCCCTGGGCCTCCATCCGCTGCACATAGGCCCCGACGAGGGCTCTGCCGACAGGGGTGGGGGCGTGCTCCGCGGGGAGGTAGTAGAAGTCCTCCGCCACCAGCCAGCCGCCCGGCGCCAGCCACCGCGTGATACGGCCGAGCGCCTCCTCGGGTTCCGGCAGGTGCTCCAGAACGGCACGCACGAGGATCAGGTCGAACGCCCCCTCGGGCAACTCGGCCGTGGTCAGGTCCGCCTGACGCACACTCAGGTTGGCGGCACGGGCGGGATCGAGATACCCGGTGTCGGTGTCCAGCGCGAGCACCGATCCCTCACTGACCCGTTCCGCCAGCCAGTACGACATGGACCCGGCGCCGGCCCCGAGGTCCAGGCACCGCCAGGTGGGTGCGAGGGGCAGCCGGCCGACGATGCCGGTGGTCACCACGTCGTACTTCTTCTCGAACAGCCGTAGCTGGTCGATTGGGGAGAGCTGCCCCTTGGTCAGCGATCCGGTGCTCCGGGCGGCCTCTGCGTCCGTGGTCATGCCTGTCTCTTCCTCCGGGCGAGTGCGGGTGGCGGACGGCCGATGGCGGACGGCCGATGGCGCGGTGGGCGAGCGGACGGCGGGCAGCCGGTCTCAGGCCGCGAGGGTCTCGGCGACCAGGGTGCACAGCAGGAGGTCCGGCGGTGCGACCTCCAGGTCGCTGATGTCCTGCTGCCCGGCCGCGTTGCGCCGATCGGCCATGTACGCCTCGAAGGCGTCGCGGTCGGCCCACTGCGGGTAGTTGACGTACGTCCTGCCGTCGGGGCTGATGTACGGCGTCGCCGAGACGAACCCGGGGAAGTCCTTCTTCCAGCCGCCGCTGCGGCGCAGCAGGTCCGCCATGGCCTCGGCGGCTGCCCGGTCGGCGACGTACCGGGTCGCGACACAGACCAGCCCGGGTGGACTGCCGGCCGCCGGGCCCAGCACACCGGGCGACGGGGTGCCGCCGACCAGGTCCGTGCGGAGGGTGACGGTTGGGCCGAGGCGGTTCAGGAGTGCCTCGCCGAGACGGGCCGGGTAGTGGTCCCGGGCGCTCGCCTCGTCCCGCCAGGCCACGGTGTGCACGACGACGTCCCCGTCGAGGCCCAGGTGGGTGCGGGAGGAGACGAATCCGTCCAGGCGGCGGATCCAGCCGACGACCTCCTCCTCCACCGCCGTGACCGTCTTCCGCGAGGTGTGCGGTCCGTCCGTGCGCAGGGTGAGGAAGGTACGGAACCCCTCCCCCGCCCCCTCAGCGGAAGTCATCGGCGAACTCCGCGGCCCACTCGCGGAAGGTGCGCGGCGGACGGCCGATGACCTCTTCCACCGTCGTGGTGATCAGCTCGGGCTCCTGGGTGAGCATGGCGAAGTAGTCGAGGGCACCGCTGGCGTAGGCAGGCGGCCAGCCCGCGCCGACCATGGCCTGCAGCGCGGCCTCGGCCGGTACGTCCTCCCAGCTCAGCTCGCGCCCGATCAACTCACCGATGATCTCCACCTGCTCGATCTGGGTGAGGACCTCGGGACCGGTGATGACCAGCCGCCGGCCCGCGAGCCCACTGCTGGTCAGGGCACGGACCGCGACGGCGGCGACGTCCTCCTCGTGGATGGACGAGCGGGCTGCGGCGCCGTAGGGGGAACGCACCACGCCGCTCGCCTTGATCTGCTGGGCGTATGAGAGCCGGGCGTTCGCCGTGAACCCGGTGGTCTGCAGGAACGTCCACTCCAGGCCGGTCTTCTCGATCAGCCCTTCGAGGTAGGCATGGCAGTTGTTGTCGGCGTGCTCGTAGCCGATGTGCACCCCGATCGAGGAGACGAAGACGACACGCCTGGCATGCCGCTGGATGCGCTCCAGGACCGCCGGGGCCGTGTCGACGTTCAGGGTGAAGAACGGCCACATCAGCAGGACGGACTCCACGCCGTCGAGGGCGGGCAGCAGACTGTCGGGGTCGGCCAGGTCGCCGTGGAAGACCTCGACTCCCTCGTCGGGTATGCGTCCCGCCCTGGGGTCGTCCGCCAGGAGCAGGGCGCGGGTGGTGACGCCCTCGCCGATCAGCTGACGGACCACGTTGGGGCCGACGTTTCCGGTGGCTCCGATGACCAGAGCCGTAATGTCCGCGCCCATGACCCTCTCCCTTTCCGTTGACTTCGTTGGATTCCCGCGGTGGATCTCCTGCGGGCTCCTCGGTTTCCCGGCTGTTCTCCGGAACGGATGAATTGCTCGCCTGATCGCAGGAGATGTGCGACCTGGCCGCTGATTCCGCCCCGACGCTATTTCCCGGGAATTCGGGCTACAGCTTCACAGTCCGGGAATCCGACGGGCAAGGAGATTTCTCTAAGATTCCGCGAAGTTTCCGGCCGACGGTGCGGGGCCGGTCAACGGCGCTCGGCGACCACGTCCAGATCCAGCGTGAGATGACGGCCCATGGACCCCTTGCCCTTCGTCACACCGAAGGCGTACCGGTCGACGGTGGTGACCGCGTGGCACACCAGTCGCCGTTCGTCCCCGGAGACTCCGTCGAGGGTGAGTGCGGCCGGCTTGCTGATCCCCCGCACGGTCAGGCGCCCGTGGAGCAGGTAGGCCCCGTCACCGGCCTCGACGCGCTCACCCCGGAAGTGCATCTCGCCGTGCGTGGCGACGTCCAGGAACCCGGCCTGACGGACGTGCGCGTCACGCTTCTCGTTGCCGGTGTCGATACTGGCGGCGGAGACGACCACCTCGACTGTCGAGGACTCCACGGGGTTGTCCACCACCACCTCGCCCCCGGTCACGGCGAAGGTGCCGTGCACGACGGCCAGTCCGAAGAAGTTGCGCATCCGGAACCGGACGGTGGATTGTGCGGGATCGATGGTGTACGTGCCTGCCTGGGGCTTGAACTCCACCGCGTTGCCGAAAACGGCCATGTTGCACTCCTCTGCGCTGTCGGAAGAAGGGGGACCGGCAGCTGCGTGCGCGACCGGCTCCCGTACACCGCCCGCCGGACGCCGGGGCCTGGGCCCCTTGAGCGGGTCCGGAGGGCGGAGGGATTCGAGTGCCCGTCAGGCCGTGACGGGGTCCGGACGTTCGGCGCTCCGCTCGGAGGCGCGTCCCGTCTGCCGCGGTACCAGCGCGGCGGCCACGGCGGCGAGGACGACGGCCGCGGTCCCGGCCCACAACGCCGGCGTGAGTCCGTCGACGAACTGGCGGGCCGACGCGTAGCCGCCCTGCGCGGAGAAGACCGCCGACACGGTCGCGACGCCCAGCGCTCCGCCCACCTCGCGCAGCGCGTTGTTGGAGCCGGAGGCGATGCCCTGTTCCTCGGCGCGCACGCTGCTCATGACCAGGTTGGCCGTCGGGGCGAAGAAGAAGCCCATACCCAGGCCGCTGATCACGAGGGCCGGGACCAGTTCGGGGTAGGACACGCCGGGAGAGACGACCAGGGCGAGGAGCCCGAGCCCGGTGGCCTGGAACACCAGTCCCGTGACCACGACCGGTTGTCCGCCGAAGCGGTCGGAGAGCCCGCCGGCGATCGGCGCGGCGATCATCGGCATGGCGGTCCACGGCAGCATGCGCACACCGGCCTCCATCGGCGAGTAGCCACCGACGTCCTGCAGGAACTGGCTGAGCAGGAAGATGGACCCGAACATGCCGACGAACATGAAGAGGCTGGCGGCGTTGACGGAGGCGAAGGCACGGTTGCGGAAGAGGCGCATGGGCAGCATCGGGTTCGCCGCGCGTGTCTCGTAGAGGACGAACGCCACGAGCAGGACGGTGCCGCCGATCAGGCCGGTGAGGATGCGCGCGCTGGACCAGCCGTCGCCGTTGCCGCGGATCAGCGCGTAGACGATGCCGAAGAGGCCGGCGCTGACCAGTGCGGTGCCGGGCAGGTCGAGCCGTGGGGTGGGGCCGCGGCTCTCCTCCAGGCGCAGCAGGCCCAGGGGGACGAGTACGATTCCCAGCGGCACGTTGATCCAGAAGATCCACTGCCAGGAGATGTGCTCGGTGAGCGTGCCGCCGATCAGCGGACCGGCGGCCACCGCGAGGCCGTTGACGGCACCCCAGATACCGAAGGCGGCTCCTCGCCGCTCGGGTGGTACGGCGGCGGACAGCAGGGTGAGGGTGAGCGGCATCATGATCGCGGCGCCGAGTCCCTGGACGGCCCGCGCCGCGATGAGGGCCTCCATGCCGGGCGCGAGGGCGGCGCCCGCGGAGGCGGCGGTGAAGATGCCGAGGCCGACCGTGAACAGCAGCCGGCGGCCGAACCGGTCGCCGAGGGCGGCACCCACCATCAGGAGCACGGCGAAGGTGAGGGTGTAAGCGCTCACCGTCCACTCCAGATCGCCCAGTCCGCCTCCCAGGTCCTCGCGGATGGAGGGCAGCGCGGTGGTGACGACGAGGTTGTCGAGGGCGGCCATGAAGCCGGCCGCGCTGGCGATGATCAGCGTCCATAACGCGGTGTCTCGACGGGCTGGCGGTCGGTCTTCCATGACACTCCTTGGGGGGTTCGGTGATGGCTGGTCACGGCCCGGCCGACGCTGCGGGCAGGATCTGGGTCGTGTCCGCGAAGTACCGCTGCCCTGCGGGGCGGACGGGGCTGCTTCGCGGACAGGACCTAACCGCCGACCGCGTGCAGACCGCCGTCGACGTGGACGACCTCGCCGGTCGTCTTCGGGAACCAGTCGGACAACAGGGCGGTCACGCCCCGCGCGGCGGGTTCGGGATCGTTGATGTCCCACTCCATCGGGGAGCGTTCGTCCCACACCCTGACCAGGTGCGCGAAGCCCGGAATGGAACGTGCGGCGACCGTCTTGATCGGACCCGCGGAGACCAGGTTCACGCGTATGTTCCGATCGGCCAGATCGCGCGCGAGGTAGCGTGACGTCGATTCGAGAGCGGCCTTGGCCACGCCCATCCAGTCGTACATCGGCCACGTGACCCGCGAGTCCAGGCTCAGACCGACCACGGAACCACCGCGCCGTTCCAGCAGCGGCAGCAGTGCCGTCGTGAGGGACTTCAGGGAGAACGCCGAGATCTCGACGGCCGTCGCCACCGAGGACCAGGGGGTGTTGAGGAAGTTGCCGCCGAGGGCGTCCTGCGGACTGAAACCGATGGAGTGCACGACTCCGTCGAGGCCGACGCCTTCGCCGAGGTGTTCGCCGACCTGGGCGGCGAGGTCGTCCAGGTGCTGCTGGTTCTGGACGTCGAGTTCGATGATCGGGGCCGGCTTCGGGAGTCGCCGTGCCGCCCGTTCCACGACCGCGAGCCGGCCGAAGCCGGTCAGGACCACCTCGGCCCCCTCCTCCTGTGCGAGGCGTGCCACGTGGAAGGCGATGGAGAAGTCGGTCAGGACGCCGGTGACCAGGATGCGCTTGCCTGCGAGGATTCCACTCATGGTGCTCAGTGACCCATGCCCAATCCGCCGTCCCGACAGGACAGGACGGCTCAGCTGGTAGTGGTGTGTGAGGCTGCTGCTCATGAGGGCGCACGGCGTTCACCGCCCCGCCCACACGTAAACTATACTTTACCTTCGCTGGCGAAGGCCACACCACGCGCTCCCGCGCCAGAAAACGCAAGGGATCGGCCGCGTGCACCGGGAGGGCATCCGAACTCCGCACAGAGGAAGCTCCGTCGACACCTCGCCGACACCCCGTGGACTTTTCGTACGAGGACCACTCCGTCACCAGGGGGCGACGCGCCACGGGGCAAAGGCGGAACGGGGGCGCTCGAGCGCCCGCGCGCCGGAGCGCGGGTGAGGTTCCGGCAGACGTCAGCCGCGGCCGGTCGTGGAGGGGCCGGACCGCTCGTCGAGGGCGTCGAGCATCTGGAGGAGCTGACGGCGCATCGCGGGAGTCATCTCCCCCGCCCGCATCGCGATGGTGCGCACCTGACGGTCGGTGAGCTTGCGCTCCAGCTCTTCCTGCTCCTCGACCTCTTCGACGCCGAGCAGATAGGCGGCCGTGATGGGCGGCATGCCCGGCGCCCGGCGCTCGTCGAAGAACTTGGCGATGGCCTTGACGACCGCGATCGTCGGGTTGACGTTGCGCCCGGAGCGCAGCGCCGCGAGGTAGACGCGGGAGACCGTGGTGTCGTGGGACGGATCCTCGGTGATCTTCCGGGCCACGTACGGGGTGGAGTACGCCTGGGTGCGGCCGTTGCCGTCCTCGTACGTCACCGACGCGAAGAGATCGTTCAGGCTCTGGGTGAAGTCACCGGCGGGCCGAGGCCAGCTCGTGGCCCCACTGTCGCCACCCGCCACAGCGTGCTCCTCTCCGCACCCGGCCAATGTAAATGCACCCCCCGACTTTACAGGAGAAAACCCTGGGCAGACAGCGTGTCCCGCTTGACCGCCGGGCCGAGGAGGCGATGCCGTACGGGCTCCAGGGACGGCACTGGGCCGGGCCGAGTTGCAGTGACGCACGCCGAGGACAGGCCCCGAAGAGCGCGGGACGGTGGAGGGACGCGGTCGGCGACACCCCTGCGGAGCGGTGAGTTCGACCGCGTCGGTCCGCGGGTGGCGTCAGTCGCGTACGGACCCGGCAGTCCGGGTGTGCGAACCGGCCGGGCTCGCAGGGACCTTGTCCGAAGCCTGGACGATTGTCAACGCCCTGGACAGATCGACCAGCCATCGCGCGTCCGAATCCAGGTCGTGGCCGCCGCCGTCCGGGACGGCGCACCGCTCGCCGGCGGGGATGTCACGGGCCCTGCGCTCCAGCGCCGCGGCCACCACCGCGGCACCCGTGTGGATGTCCAGCTCCCTGCCCGCGAGTCCGCGCGCCGCCCCCTCGGCCCGCGCGTCCCGCTCGACACCGAGGGCGCAGTACGGCGTGAGACGGACCAGGCCGTCCCGTATCTCGATCACCCGCCGGTAGTAGGCGCGGGCGCGCCAGGGCCAGACATACGAACTCCGGGTCCACCACGGCTCGGAGGTGCGCGGCAGAGCCAGTTCGGGATAGGCGTCGTGCAACGCCCCCCACAGCGGGCCAAGTTCGCGGAAGACGGCGCGCCGCGCGATCACGGCCGAGACCCGGCCGACCAGTTCGACGGTGACGGGGTGGGTGACCCCGCCGACCAGCATCCACACGCCGAACAGGGCGGTGATGTACCAGATCGTGTTCAGCACGCCCTGCACATCCGGGTCCACGGTGAACATCAGCTGGGTCAGTACCGAGCAGACCTTGAAGACGCAGGCGAAGAGCTCGGCGACCAGCGCGACCGACAGGATGCGCAGCGCGTTGCGCAGGTTCCTGCGGATCGTGACGACGGAGTACACCAGCGACCAGCGCATCGCCATGGCGGCGACACCGCCGATATAGCCGGACACGATCATGACGAAGACGGCCGCGCTGCCGTGGCTGCGGTTCAGCCACTCGCCGGGAGAGGCGCGCAGGGCTTCGGGCGAGGCTGCCCACACCGCGGTGGCCGCGGCGACGAACACCAGCAGGCAGGAGACGGCGAGCGTCTGGGACCGGTCCTCTTCCGGCCCCGCGGCCGACATGTGGAAGAACTGCAGCAGCCAGAAGGCGGCCGTCATGCACACCACGCAGGTGACCAGCACGTTGACGCCTCTGGTCGTGGTCAGCAGCCAGGAGTAGACGCTGGGGTGGAAGAGCACCAGAGCCGACGCGATACAGACGGTGCACCTGGCGATGGCCTTGAGCGGCCGGTCGTCGGGCACCCGCCGGGCGTGGAGGACCCTGCTCGCCGCGCACAGAGCCACCATGAGGTCGATGTAGGTGCAGATGAAGATCTTGATGTGCACGGCTCACCCCGTACCGGGAGGGCGGACACGGCCCACGGCCGACGCCGCGCCGGCCGGGTCGATCCGCCCGGCCGGCGTCACGCGGGTCACAGCCAGGACGTCCGGTTCCCGAGGGCCTGCCCCATGCGTTCGAGCACGGGGTCCTCCGGGTCGGCAGTGCCGTCGAAGCCCTGGCAGACGCCGCGCATGGCGGACCGTTCCAGAATGATCGTGGCGATCAGTTCCGCTTCCAGCTCCTCTTCCGAGTCGTAGACCGTACGCATACGCACGCGACCGGCGTCGGAGTCGTGGCGCATGGGGTCCGCCGCGGGTACCGAAAGATGACCGACCAGGATATGGCCGACCTCGTGAAGGATGATGTGGTCCTGATGCGGACGCGTGGTGTCCTGCTGATAGAAAATCACGTCGGCGGTCTCGGTGGCGACGCAGACCCCCAATGGCCCGGGCGACTCGAGCGGGTACGGGATCAACCGAATTTCGCGGTCCCGGCGATCACCCAAACGCTTGCATAAGTCGTGCACATCGAGCGGATACCCAACTTCGAGGTCTCGTAAGAGATTGCGGCATCGCCGCCGCAACCTGCGCTTCCTCATGTTCCCCCTAAGACAGGGTGCCACTGTGCTGGTATATCTGGCGGTCTCGGCCAACTCTAACCCAGCGAGGCCGAGTTGCACAGAAACATTTACATGGCCGTAACATGCGTCGACCCGCTTCCGGACCGGGCCAAGTCGGGCACATGCCCCGCATCAGGCCTTCATCCACCACGACGGCCTGATCGACAACTGGGTGAACACGATACGCGTGGCATTCACCCTCCCGGCGTCCGCCAAACATCCTCGATGCGATCCAATAGATAATTCCAGAAACCGGCCATCTGAAATTCGCCAGGCGCGCCTACTTGCTTCGGCGGCGCCGGCCTTCCTCGATCACGTGACACGGTCCGCCGCCCAGGCCGACAGCCCTGACCAGCGCGAGGCTGAAGAGTCACTTCCGGGCAAAACATCAGATATGACTCAAAACAGGACGGGTCTGGCATGCGGGACCGTAAGGGGAACTCGGCTATTGCTAGCGAAAACTTCATCCTGGCTTAGAGGAAGGTCCTTGACCCTCCGTCGACCGAACAACAAAGCTAAGGGTCACCGCCTGACGGACTGCCGCAGGTGGCCGGGGGAAGACATCCGATCGTTAACGGCGCCGCCCTGCATATCGCGGCGATCCCCGAAAACGGCCCGGAATTCACAACCGCTTTCTCGATGCGGGTTCGTCCGCGGAATCGGTGTGTCCGGGCCGGTCTCTCCCTGGTTCGAAGATTGAACGATCCACGGTTTCACGATGCCGAAGGCAACACCGAACGGTTCGGTCTAGGAGGGTTCATGGACACCGCGGTGATAGTTGTGGGAGCCGGTCCCGCAGGGCTCATGCTGGCGGGCGAGTTACGCCTGGCCGGCGTCGAGGTGACGGTTCTGGAACGGCTTCCCGAATCCACCGGCGAGTCCCGCGGACTGGGCTTCACCACCCGCACGATGGAAGTGTTCGACCAGCGGGGGCTGCTGCCCCGTTTCGGCGGGTTGGAGACGAGCGCACAGGGCCACTTCGGCGGCATCCCGCTGGACCTGTCCGTCCTCGACGGCGCGCACCTGCCCAACAAGACGATCCCCCAGTCGCGCACCGAGGGCGTCCTGGAGGAGTGGGCCGCCCAGCTGGGCGCGGACATCCGGCGCGGGCACGAGGTGCTCTCGCTGTCCCAGGGTCCCGACCACGTCGAGGTGGAGGTCCGGGGTCCGGCCGGAACGCAGCGGCTGCGCGGCGCCTACCTGGTCGGCTGCGACGGCGGGCGGAGCACCATCCGCAACCGGGCGGGCTTCGACTTCCCGGGCACGGCCGCCACGCTCGAGATGTATCTGGCCGACGTGCGTGGTCTCGATCTGCGTCAGCGCATGATCGGGGAGACGCTGCCCGGCGGCATGGTGATGGTCGGTCACCTCGACGGCGGCATCACCCGGCTCATCGTGTGCGAGGGCGGCACCCCGCCGAAGAAGCGCACCGCGCCCGTCCCGTACGCCGACGTGGCGGCGGCCTGGCAGCGGCTGACCGGCGAGGACATCTCCCACGGGGAGCCGGTGTGGATCAGCTCCTTCGGGGACGCCACCCGGCAGGTCACCGAGTACCGCAAGGGCCGGGTGCTGCTGGCCGGCGACTCCGCCCACATCCATCTGCCCGCCGGCGGCCAGGGGATGAACACCAGTCTCCAGGACTCGGTGAACCTCGGCTGGAAGCTCGCGGCCGTGGTGCGCGGCACCGCGCCGCAGTCGCTGCTCGACACCTACCACAGCGAGCGCCACCCGGTCGGAGCGCGGCTGATGATGAACACCCGGGCCCAGGGACTGCTGTTCCTGAGCGGCTCGGAGATGCAGCCGCTGCGCGACGTGCTGCGTGAGCTGACCGCCTACCCGGACGTCACCCTGCACCTGGCCCGCATGGTGAGCGGCCTGGAGATCCGCTACGACGTCGGCGAGGGCGACCACCCGCTGCTCGGCCGCCGGCTGCCGCACGTGGAACTTGTCGGCGGCGACACCAAGACGAGCACCACTCAACTGCTGCACCCGGCGCGGGGCGTGCTGCTCGACCTGGCGGACAACGCTGCGCTGCGCGAGACGGCCGGGCCCTGGGCGGACCGGGTCGATGTCGTCACGGCCACTCCGCACGAGAGCGGTCCGCTGGCGGACACCACCGGCGTGCTGGTGCGCCCGGACGGCCACGTGGCCTGGACGGCCTCCGGCCCGCAGGACCTCGGCGCGGCCCTGGAGCGCTGGTTCGGTCCCGCCTGACACCCGCACGAGGCACCCGTCCGACCCCGCGGCGGAACCTGTCCGCCCCAGTCGAAGCGCAGGCAAAGGAGACGCACGTCATGCACAGCACCCTGATCGTCGCCCGCATGGAACCCCACTCGAGCGGCGACGTGGCCCGGTTGTTCGGTGAGTTCGACACCACCGAGATGCCCCACCTGATGGGCACCCGGCGGCGGCAGCTCTTCTCCTACCGCGGCCTGTACTTCCATCTCCAGGACTTCGACACCGACGACGGCGGCGCCGCCATCCAGGAGGCCAAGGACCACCCGGCCTTCGTGCGGATCAGCGACGACCTCAAGCCCTTCATCGGTGCCTACGACCCGGCCACCTGGCGGTCGCCGGCCGACGCGACGGCCACCCGGTTCTACCACTGGAACGCGTCCATATGAGCACCCGCCGGGGTGGGAAACGGAGGTCAGGTCCCGTGGGGCGTCGCGTGGTCATCACCGGAATAGGAGTTCTGGCACCGGGAGGAGTCGGCGTCAAGGACTTCTGGAGCCTGCTGAGCGAGGGCCGCACCGCGACCCGGGGCATCACCTTCTTCGACCCCTCGCAGTTCCGCTCCCGGGTCGCCGCCGAGATCGACTTCTCCCCCGAGGCGCACGGACTGACTCCTCAGGAGATCAGGCGGATGGACCGGGCCGCCCAGTTCGTCACCGTCACCACCCGGGAGGCGCTGGCCGACAGCGGACTGGAGACCGCCGACCTCGACCCGTGCCGCACCGGCGTCACCATCGGCAGCGCGGTCGGCGCCACCATGAGCCTGGACCAGGAGTACAACGTGGTCAGCGACGGCGGTCGCCTCGACCCCGTGGACCACACCTACGCCGTACCGCATCTGTACAACCACTTCGTGCCCAGCTCCTTCGCCACCGAGGTGGCGTGGGCGGTGGGGGCCGAGGGCCCGACCACGGTGGTCTCCACCGGCTGCACCTCCGGTCTGGACGCGGTCGGCCACGCGGTGGACCTGATCCGGGAGGGCTCGGCCGACGTGATGATCGCGGGCGCCACGGACGCCCCGATCTCGCCGATCACCGTGGCGTGCTTCGACGCCATCAAGGCGACCACGTCGCGCAACGACGACCCCGAGCACGCGTCCCGGCCCTTCGACGGCACCCGCAACGGTTTCGTCCTCGGCGAGGGCTCCGCCGTCTTCGTCCTGGAGGAACGGGAGGCCGCCCTCCGGCGCGGCGCGCGGGTGTACGCCGAGATCGCGGGATACGCCTCGCGGTGCAACGCCTTCCACATGACCGGGCTGCGTCCGGACGGCCGCGAGATGGCCGAGGCGATCCGGATGGCCCTGCACGAGTCCCGGCTCGGGCCCGAGGACATCGACTACATCAACGCGCACGGCTCGGGGACCAAGCAGAACGACCGGCACGAGACCGCCGCGTTCAAGCGGAGCCTCGGCGAGCACGCCCGGCGTGTGCCGGTCAGCTCCATCAAGTCGATGGTCGGCCACTCGCTGGGCGCGATCGGCTCGATCGAGATCGCGGCCTCGGCGCTCGCCATCGAGAACGACCTGGTGCCGCCGACCGCCAATCTGCACACCCCGGACCCCGAGTGCGACCTGGACTACGTGCCGCTGACCGCCCGCGAATGGCGCACCGACACGGTGCTGACCGTCGGCAGCGGATTCGGCGGATTTCAGAGCGCCATGGTCCTGACCACGGCCGATCGCGGCTGACAGCCCACTGCAAGGGCAGAGAGGAACACGGCGTGACACAGGCAGCGGTGATCACCGGGGTGGGCGTCACGGCCCCCAACGGGCTGGGTGCGAAGGAGTACTGGGACGCGACCCGCGCGGGCCGCAGCGGCATCGGACCGGTCACCCGCTTCACCGCGGACGGCTACCCGTCCCGGATCGCGGGTGAGGTGCCGGGCTTCGTGGCGGAGGAACACCTGCCGAGCCGGCTGATCGCGCAGACCGACCGTATGACCCGGCTGGCGCTGCTGGCGGCGGACTGGGCACTGGCGGACGCCGGAATCGAGCCGGAGAAACTGCCGGAGTTCGACGCGGGTGTCATCACCGCGAGCTCGTCCGGCGGATTCGAGTTCGGCGAACGCGAGCTCCGTAACCTGTGGAGCAAGGGCGGCGCGCACGTCAGCGCCTACCAGTCGTTCGCCTGGTTCTACGCGGTCAACACCGGCCAGATCTCCATCCGGAACGGCATGCGCGGTCCCAGCGGGGTCGTCGTCAGCGACCAGGCGGGCGGTCTGGACGCCCTCGCCCAGGCGCGGCGTCAGATCCGCAAGGGCTCCAGCGTCATCGTCTCCGGCGGGGTGGACGCCTCGATCTGCTCGTGGGGCTGGGTCGCCCAGCTGGCGGGCGGTCGGCTGAGCACCTGCGACGACCCGGCTCGCGCCTACCTGCCGTTCGACGCGGCGGCCGGCGGTCACGTGCCGGGCGAGGGCGGCGCGATCCTCGTCCTGGAGGACGCCGAGGCGGCCCGTCGGCGCGGGGCCCGGGTCTACGGCGAACTCGCCGGCTATGCGGCGACGTTCGACCCCGCGCCGGGGAGCGGGCGTCCGCCGGGGCTGCGCCGGGCGATCGAACTCGCCCTGGACGACGCCCGGTTGGCTCCGGAGGAGATCGACGTGGTGTTCGCGGACGCGGCGGCCGTACCGGAACTCGACCGGGCGGAGGCGGAGGCCCTGAACGCGGTGTTCGGGCCGCGTGGGGTGCCGGTGACGGCCCCGAAGACGATGACCGGCCGGCTGCACTCCGGAGCGGCGCCCCTCGACGTCGTCGCGGCGCTGCTGTCCATCCGGGACCGCACGATCCCGCCGACGGTGAACGTGTCGCCGGACCAGGGTTACGAACTGGACCTGGTGACCGACCGGCCCCGGTCCTCGGACGTGCACACCGCGCTCGTGGTGGCACGCGGGCAGGGCGGATTCAACTCGGCGGTCGTCGTCCGGCGGGCCGACTGACCGCGGACACCGCGCGCCCCCGGCCGGCCCGGGCGCGCCCCTCACGACCCCTCACGACCCCACACGACAGGGAGTGACCAGCCAATGAGCACCCACGCATTCACCATCGACGACCTCAAACGGATCCTGCACACGTCCGCGGGCGTGCCCGAAGGCGTCGACTTCGACGGAGACATCCTCGACATCGCCTTCGACAGCCTCGGCTACGAGTCGCTGGCGCTGCTGGAGACCTGCGGCAGCATCGAGCGCGAGTTCGAGGTCAGCATCGACGACGACGCGCTGACCATCACGGACACCCCGCGCACCCTGCTGCGACTCGTCAACGACCAGCTCGTGACCCCCAGCACGCGCTGAGCGCGGGCGCCACCGCCACGGACCCGCCGGGCCCGGACCGCATCACCACCGATTCACGACAAGGGGAGCACATGTCACAGCAAGGCGAGCGGGTCGCTCTGATCACGGGCGGCACCAGCGGCATCGGTCTGGCGGCCGCGCGGACCCTGGGCCGGGCCGGGCACCGGGTGTTCATCTGCGCGCGGGACGCGCAGAAGGTCGACTCGACGGTCAAGCAGCTGCGGGAGGAGGGGCTGACCGCGGACGGCGCGGCCTGCGACGTGCGGTCGCGGGACGAGATCGGCGCGCTCGTGCGCACGGTCGTCGAACGGTTCGGCCCGGTGGACGTCCTGGTCAACAACGCCGGCCGCAGCGGCGGCGGAGTGACCGCGGACATCGCGGACGACGTGTGGTTCGACGTCATCGACACCAACCTCAACAGTGTCTTCCTGGTCACCCGGGAAGTGCTGACGACCGGCGGCATGCGGGAGAAGTCCCGTGGCCGGATCATCAACATCGCCTCCACCGCGGGCAAGCAGGGCGTGGTCCTGGGCGCCCCCTACTCGGCGTCCAAGCACGGCGTGGTCGGCTTCACCAAGGCGCTGGGCAACGAGCTGGCGCCGACCGGCATCACCGTCAACGCGGTCTGCCCCGGTTATGTCGAGACACCCATGGCGCAGCGGGTCCGGCAGGGATACGCGGCGGCCTACGACACCAGCGAGGACGCGATTCTGGAGAAGTTCCAGGCCAAGATCCCGCTCGGCCGCTACTCCACACCGGACGAGGTCGCCGGACTCGTCGGCTATCTGGCCACGGACACCGCCGCCTCCATCACCGCGCAGGCCCTGAACGTCTGCGGCGGGCTCGGCAACTTCTGATCCTCCCCGGCCGGCAGCGGACGAGAGACGCCCGGCATCGCACGGGACACCACCGGCATCGACCAGCAAGGAGTGAGCACATGTCGCAGAAGGGCCTGCGCGAGGTCGAGCACGACATCACGATCGACGCCCCGGCGGACGCCGTCTACCGACTGATCGCCGAGGTGGAGAACTGGCCGCGGATCTTTCCGCCGACCATCTACGTCGACCACGTCGAGCGGGGTGAGCGCGAGGAACGCATCGAGATCTGGGCGACGGCCAACGGCGAGGCGAAGAACTGGACGTCACGCCGCACCCTGGACCCGGACGGGTCGCGCATCACCTTCCGCCAGGAGGTCTCCACCCCGCCGGTCGCGGCGATGGGCGGGGCCTGGATCATCGAGCCGCTGTCGGGCACCTCCTCGCGGGTGCGGCTGCTGCACGACTACCGGGCGGTGAACGACGACCCCGAGGGACTGCGGTGGATCGACGAGGCCGTCGACCGCAACTCCCGATCCGAACTGGCGGCGCTGAAGTCGAACATCGAACGCGCGCACGCGTCCGATGAGTCGACGTTCTCCTTCGAGGACACCGTGCTCATCGCCGGATCCGGCAAGGACGCCTACGACTTCATCAACGAGGCCGGCCTGTGGGTGGAGCGGCTGCCGCACGTGGCGTCGGTCCGCTTCACCGAGGACACGCCGGGTCTGCAGGTCCTGGAGATGGACACCCGGGCCAAGGACGGTTCGACGCACACCACCAAGTCGTACCGGGTGACCTTCCCGCACCAGAGGATCGCCTACAAGCAGGTCACGCTGCCCGCGCTGATGACCCTGCACACCGGCCTGTGGACGTTCACCGAACAGGACGGGGGCGTCGCCGCCACCTCGCAGCACACGGTCGTCCTCAACACGGACAACATCGCGCGGATCCTCGGGGCCGGGGCGACGGTCGCGGACGCCAGGGAGTACGTGCGCTCCGCGCTGAGCACCAACAGCCGGGCGACCCTGAACCATGCCAAGGACTACGCCGAGCAGCGGGCCTGACCATGACCGAGGAGTACGAACGCACCCAGGTGATCGTGGTCGGTGCGGGCCCGGTCGGGCTCATGCTCGCCGCGGAACTGCGGCTGGGCGGCGCGGACGTGATCGTCCTGGAGAAGCTGCCCGCGCCCACCACGGAGTCGCGCGCCTCCACCCTGCACGCCCGCACGATGGAACTGTTCGACAGCCGAGGCCTGCTCGACGAGCTGGGCCCGGTGCCGAACGACACCCGAGGCCACTTCGGCGGGATCCCGCTGGACCTCACCCTGCCCGGCAGCCACCCGGGCCAGTGGAAGGTGCCGCAGGACCGTACGGAGGCCCTGCTCGGCTCCTGGGCGCACCGGCTCGGCGCCGACGTCCGGCGGGGGCACGAGGTGACCGCGCTGACCGTGACCGACGACTTCGCCGAGGTCGAGGCCGTGGGGCCGGCGGGCCCGGTGCGGATCCGCGCCCTGTGCGTGGTCGGCTGCGACGGTGAGCACAGTACGGTGCGCGCTCTGGCGGGCCTGGACTTCCCCGGTACCGACGCCGTCCGCGAGCTGATCCGGGCGGACGTGGCGGGCATCGACGTCCCCGACCGCCGGTTCGAGCGGCTGGAGGGCGGGCTGGCCATCGCGGCCCGGCGTGGCGACGGCGTGACGCGGATCATGGTGCACGAGTTCGGGCGCGTCGCCGCGCCCCGCGCCTCGGCCCCCGAATTCGCCGAGCTGGCGACGGTGTGGAAGCGGGTCACCGGAGAGGACGTCAGCGGGGGCACGCCACTGTGGATCAACGCCTTCGGTGACGTGTCCCGGCAGGCCGCGCGCTACCGCGACGGGCGGGTCCTGCTGAGCGGGGACGCCGCCCACGCGCAGATGCCGATCGGCGGCCAGGCCCTCAACCTGGGGCTCCAGGACGCCGTCAATCTGGGCTGGAAACTGGCCGTCCAGGTGTCCCGCAAGGGGGCGCCGGGGCTGCTGGACAGCTACCACGACGAACGCCACACGGTGGGCCGCCGGGTGCTGTCCGGGATCCGGGCCCAGGCGCTGTTGCTGCTGTCCGGCCGAGAGGTCGAACCGCTGCGCGCGGTCGTCGGCGAACTGGTGCGCGGCGACGACGCCCGCCGTCATCTGGCGGCCACCATCAGCGGCCTGGACATCCGCTACGACGTCGGCCCCGGCGCACATCCGCTGCTGGGCCGGCGGCTCCCTCCCACTGTCCTGGACCGCGGTGCGGGCGGGACCGTGAGCACCACCCAACTGCTGCGCACCGGCCGGGGGTTGCTGCTGGACCTCTCCGGCGACCGCGCCCGGGCCGACCGGCTGACCGCCGTGGCCGCGCCCTGGCGGGACCGGGTGCGCACCGTGGCCGCCGCCGTACCGGACGACGGTGGCCTGTCCGACGCCGGTGCCGTGCTCGTGCGGCCGGACGGACACATCGTCTGGACCGACTCCGACGGAACGAGTCCCGAGACCGCGCTGCACCGCTGGCTCGGGTTGCCCGACAACGAACACCCCATCTCTGGAGGACTTTCATGAGCAGGCTCGCCGGCAAGACCGCCCTCGTCACGGGTTCGAGCCGAGGAATCGGCAGGGCGACCGCAGAGCGCCTGGCGCGCGACGGCGCGCTGGTCGCCGTGCACTACAACAGCGACGACGTAGCGGCCGGGAAGGTCGTCGCCGGTATCGCCGAGGCGGGCGGGCGGGCCTTCTCCGTCCAGGCCGAACTCGGCGTGCCCGGCGACGTCGACGCGCTCTTCGCGGGCCTGGAGGCCGGTTTCGGGGAGCACGGCGCGAGTGGGCTCGACATCCTGGTGAACAACGCGGGCGTGATGGGCGGGGTGCCGCCGGAGGAGGTGACCCCGGAGATCTTCGACCGGCTGGTCGCGGTCAACGCCAAGGCTCCGTTCTTCATCGTGCAGCGCGCGCTGGGAGTCCTCCGGGACGGCGGACGCATCATCAACATCTCCTCCGGGCTGACCCGCTTCGCCAATCCGCAGGAAGTCGCCTACGCCATGACCAAGGGCGCGATCGAGCAGCTCAGCCTGCACTTCGCCAAGCACCTGGCCGGCCGCGGCATCACCGTGAACTCGGTGGCTCCCGGCATCACGAACAACGGCACCCCGGTCTTCGACATCCCCGAGGTGGTCGAGCAGATGGCGGCGCTGTCGGCGTTCAACCGGGTCGGCGAGACCCAGGACGTCGCCGACGTGGTGGCGTTCCTGGCCTCCGACGACGCCCGCTGGATCACCGGCTCCTTCCTCGACGCCAGCGGCGGCACCCTGCTCGGCGGCTGACGGCGGTACACCGGGCGCCCGGCCGGTTCGGTCCGGCCGGCGCGGCGACGACGAGAGGGCGAGCACGCGCATGACCACCGACAGGGCCGCCACGGCCGACTCCACCGGGACCGTCTTCCCACGCGGCCTGCTGTTCGTGCTGTCCGGCAACATGCTCCTGGACGCCCTGGAGGTGTCGGTGGCCGTTGTCGCCCTGCCGTCGATCGGCGCCGACCTCGGCCTGTCGCTCACCGCCCTGGGCTGGGTGGTGAGCGGCTTCGCCCTCGGCTTCGGCGGCCTGCTGCTCCCGTCGGGGCGGCTGGTCGCCGTGCTGGGCCGGCGCCGGGTGTATCTGGCGGCGCTGCTGGTGTTCGCCGTCGCGTCCGTGCTGGGCGCGCTGGCGACGAGCGGGCCGCTGCTGATCGCCGGACGGTTCGTGAAGGGCTGCTGCGCCGCGCTCACCGCGCCCACCGGGCTGGCGATCATCGCGGACGCCTTTCCCGCGGGTCCTGCGCGCAACCGGGCGGTGTCCGTCTACTCGCTGTTCGGAGCGGGCGGGTTCTCGGCCGGGCTGGTTCTGTCGGGGCTGCTGACCGAGGTGAGCTGGCGCTGGACGTTCCTGTTCCCGGGGCCGGTCGCCCTCGTACTGTTCCTGTTCGGGCTGCGGCTGATCCCCGGCCGTGCCCCCGGCGAGGAACCCGAGCCACAACCACCAGTGCGATCGGCCGTGCTTCGTTACGACGTGCCGGGTGCCGTCACCTTCGTCGGTGCCCTTCTCGCGCTGGCCTGGGCGCTGACCCGGGGGCCCGGCGCGGGGTGGGCGGATCCGCTGACGCTGACCGGGCTGCTGCCGGCCCTGGCGCTGGGCGCGGCGTTCGTGCGGATCGAGCGGACCGCACCACGGCCGCTGCTGCGCACCGCGCTCATCGCCGACCGGCCGCTGCTGTGGTCGGCGCTGGGGGCCGCGGCGCTCAACGGTTCCTATCTGGGCTTCCTGTTCGTCGTGACCTTCGACCTCCAGTCCGGCCTGGGCTGGTCACCGCTCGCCACCGGTCTGGGGCTGCTGCCGGCGAGTCTGCCGCTGGCGGCGGCGGTGGCGACGGGGATGTCCGGGCGGCTGGTGGGCCGGTTCGGACCGGCCCCGCTCATCGCGCTGGGCGCCTGGGCGCCGCCCGCCGGATATCTGTGGTGCCTGGCGGCCGGTGACCACCCCTCCTACGCGTCCTCGACGCTTCCGGCCCTGCTGCTGGTGGGGCTGGGCTTCGTCCTGCAGTTCGCGGCGCTCAACACCCAGGCCATGTCCGGCGTGCGGCACGCCGATCGCGGCTCGGCCGGCGCCCTGTACCAGACCTCGGTGCAGGTGGCGGGCGCCCTGACGACCGCGCTGGTCGCGTCCCTGCTCGCCGCGGGGGCGGACGGGGCACGGCGCACCGCGCTCGTCCTCGTGACCTCGGTCGCGGTGGCCGGGTTCGCGGTCGCCGTGGCCGCGAGAGCGCCCCGCCGTGGGGCGAACCGGACAGTCGTCCCGGCGCGCCGGGACGACTGACGGTCCATCACCAACTGTGCCCTGTAAGCCACTTGTGGCATCGGGTTCCGTTACCGCATCGCCGCCGCGCGGCACGTACGCAGCCGAGCCAGTACCCCCACCGTTCGAGAGGAATACCGTGTCGGACATCGTTGCGCTGAATCTGGCCGTCATCGTGGGAAGCACCCGTTCGGGGCGGATCGGGCCCCTCGTGGCGGCCTGGCTGGCCGACCGGGCCGGCGGCCACGACGACCTGAACGTCGACCTGATCGACCTGGCCGAGGCCGGTCTTCCGAGCGACCTCGACGCCTCCTCACCGCAGGTGACCGCGGTCGCGCCGCGACTGGCCCGGGCGGACGCCTTCGTGGTGGTGACGCCCGAGTACAACCACAGCTTCCCCGCTCCCCTGAAGACCGCGATCGACTGCTTCCGCACCGAGTGGCAGGCGAAGCCGGTGGGCTTCGTGTCGTACGGCGGCATGGCCGGCGGCCTGCGGGCGGTGGAGCAGCTGCGTCAGGTGTTCGCCGAGACGCACACGGTCGGCGTGCGCGACACCGTCAGCTTCCACAACGTCTGGGAGCAGCTGGGCGAGCAGGGCCAGTTCCCGGTGGAGCCCGCGGGCTGCGACGCCGCCGCCAAAACCATGCTCGACCAGCTCGTGTGGTGGGCACGCACCCTCCGCACCGGCCGGCAGGCCCACCCCTACAGCATCTGACCGCAGCCACCCCACCGCCACGCCTACGCCAAGGGGGACACCGTGCCGGCAACCGGCCTGCTCCAGCATTTCCCAGCCCCGTCCGAACAGAGTGCCGACGCGACGGTCCGCGTCCGTGACGTCGTGGACGTCGTGGTCGTCGTGCCCGGCCTCGGGGGCCCCGCCGACGACGGCCAGCACACCGGGACGCGAGCCGGCTCCGGGGCCGCGGCACCGGACCCGGCAGAGGCCGCGGGCCCGGCCCCGGCCGGCCCCGCGCCCCGCGACCAGGGGCCGCACCCCGTCACCGAACTGGTACGCGTGCACCGGGGCCGGCCCACCGCCGAGGAACTGGCGGCCGTGATCGCCGTGCTGCTGGCACGGGCCGACGCCGCCGGTCCCCTCGAGCACGCCCCGCTGCGGTCGGCCCCGCGCTGGCGCCGGCACGACCGCGGGCTCGGCTACCGCACCGCCCACAGCTGGCAGTCGAACCGGCGTCCCCGGCGCGCGGAACGGGGCGCGCTGTGAAGATCCTCTTCGTCGCCGGAGGGAGCGCGGCCACCGTGTTCGCGCTGGCCCCGCTCGCGACCGCGGCCCGCGGGGCCGGGCACGAGGTCGTCATGGCCGCCGTCGGCGACATCGTGCCGGTGGTCGCCGGGGTCGGCCTCCCCGCCGTCTCCATGACGTCCTCTCCGATCCGTGACTTCATCTACCGGGACCGGGACGGCGCGCCCGTGACCCCGCCGACCGACCCCGAGGACCAGCCGGCCTTCACCGGACGCTGGTTCGGACGGATGGCGGCCGCCACCCTGGGCCCCCTGACCGATCTCGCGCACGACTGGCGCCCGGACCTGGTGGTCGGCGGCACCATGATGTACGCCGCCGGCCTGCTCGCCCGGCAGTTGGGCGTACCGTACGTGCGCCATGCCTGGGACGCGGTCGAGGCGACCCGTATCGATCCCGGCGGCGAGGAGGAACTCCGGCCGGAGCTGAAGCGGCTGGGTCTGTCCGGGCTGCCCACGCCGGATCTGTTCATCGATGTCTGCCCGCCCAGCCTGCGGCCCCCGGACGCGACGCCCGCCCATCCGATGGCCTGCCGGCCGGCCAACACGCAGCGCGCGCTGGAGCCGTGGATGTACACGCGGGGCGAGCGGCCCCGGGTGTGCGTCACGGCCGGCAGCCGGGTCGCCAACGACGACGGCACCGCGTACCTGCGCGAGGCCTACGAGTTCCTGCGCGACCTGGCGCTCGATGTGACGGCACTGGACGCGGAGGTGGTGATCGCCGCACCGGAGAGCGTGGCAGCCGACCTGCGGGCCGAGATGCCGGGCGTGCGCGCGGGCTGGGTCCCGCTGGACGTCGTACTGCGCACCTGCGACCTGCTGGTGGGGCACGCCGGCGGGGTCACCACCCTCACCGCGATGTACGCGGGCGTTCCGCAGTTGATGCTGCCGCAGTGGGGCATCCTCGGCCCACCGACACGGCGGCTGGCCGCCTACGGCGCGGGCATCGCCCTGCACCCCGGCGAGGCCGACCGGGCACGTGTCGCGGAGTCCTGTCGCGCGCTGCTCACCCGGCCTTCCTACACCGAGCGGGCCGAAGCCCTGGCCCGGGAGATCTCCGAGATGCCGCCGCCGGCCGAACTCGTCGGCGTGCTTGAGAAGTTGTGACCGCGACGGACGGCCGATCCGCGGCCGTACGAGGAGGCATTTTCCGATGAAAGCCCTGGTGCTGTCGGGCGGGGCGGGCACCCGCCTGCGGCCGTTCAGCCACTCCATGCCCAAGCAGCTCATCCCGGTCGCCAACAAACCGGTCCTCGAACACGTCCTGGACAACATCGTCGCGATCGGCGTCACCGACATCGGCATCGTCGTCGGCGACTGGGAACCCGAGATCACCGCGGTGCTCGGCGACGGCTCGCGGCTGGGCGCCCGCCTGACCTATCTGCGGCAGGACAAGCCGCTCGGGCTCGCCCACTGCGTGTCCGTCGCCCGGGACTTCCTGGGCGAGGACGACTTCGTGATGTACCTGGGCGACTGCATGCTCGTCGAGGGCGTGGCCGAGGCGGCCGAGGAGTTCGCCCGCGTCCGTCCCGCCGCGCACGTGGTCGTGCACAAGGTGGCCGATCCGTCCGCCTTCGGGGTGGTCGAGATGGACCCGGAGGGTACGGTGCGCCGGCTGGTGGAGAAGCCCCGCGAGGCGCGCAGCGACCTCGCCCTGACCGGCGTGTACTTCTTCACCCCGGACATCCACCGGGCGATCGCCGCGATCGAACCCAGTGAGCGTGGCGAGCTGGAGATCACCGACGCCATCCAGTGGCTGGTGACCGACGGCGCCGAGGTGCGGGCCGGCCGGTACCACGGCTACTGGAAGGACACCGGCCGCATCGACGACGTCCTGGAGTGCAACCGCAAGCTCCTCGACGGCCTGGTCCGGCGGATCGACGGCGAGGTGGACGAGGCCAGCGAACTGAGCGGGGCCGTCGTCGTGGAGCCGGGCGCCACGGTGGTGCGGTCCAGAATCGAGGGTCCTGCGGTCATCGGGGCGGGCACCCGGGTGGAGGACTGCGTGATCGGTCCGCACACCTCGGCGGGCCGGGGCTGCGCCCTGACCGGCTCGCACCTCGACTACTCGATCGTGCTCGACGGCGCGGAGATCCACCGGGCCGGCCGGCTGCACGGATCGGTCATCGGTCGCTTCGCGGTGGTCGGTCCGGTGACGGACGACGACAACCGCCGTCGGCTGGTGATCGGTGACCACAGCCGGGTCCAGGTGGCGGGGTGAGCGTGCGGTGTCCCGTCCGCATCGGCGTCCTGGGCTGCGCGGACATCGCGCGCCGCCGGATGCTGCCCGCCATGGCGGCGCTCGGGGACACGGAGATCGCCGCCGTCGCCAGCCGCGACGAGGACACGGCGGCGCGGACCGCGATGCCGTACGGGTGCCGGGCGGTGGCCGACTACGCGGAGCTGGTCACGCTGCCGGACGTCGAGGCGGTGTACGTCCCGCTGCCCGTGGCGCTGCACGCCGAGTGGGTGGAGGCGGCCCTGCGCGCGGGCAAGCACGTGCTCGCCGAGAAGCCGCTGACCACCGACCCCGAGCGCAGCCGCGCCCTGTTCGCCCTCGCGCGTCGGCGCGGACTGGTGCTGCGGGAGAACGTGATGTTCGTCCACCACGCGCAGCACGCGGCCGTACGCCGTCTGGTGGACGACGGCGTGATCGGTGAACTGCGGTCCTTCCACGCGGCGTTCGCAGTGCCGCGCCGCCCCGACGGCGACATCCGGCTGGTCCCGGAGCTGGGCGGCGGAGCGCTGTGGGACGTCGGCGTGTACCCGGTACGGGCCGCCGTCCACTTCCTCGGGGCCGGACTGCGCGTCGCGGGGGCGGTACTGACCCGGGACCGCCACGGACGGGAGGTGGACACTGCCGGCAGCGCGCTGCTGCGCACTCCGGACGGTGTCGGCGCCCACCTGGACTTCGGGATGGACCACGCCTACCGCTCGTCGTACGAACTCTGGGGCAGCGCGGGCCGCATCACGGTGGACCACGCCTTCACCCCGCCGGCCGACCGGCGCCCGGTGCTGCGTGTCACGGGCGCGACCGGGACCCGGGAGGTCGTGCTCGAACCCGACGACCAAGTGGCCAACACCGTGCGGGAGTTCGCCCGGGCCGTGCGCGCGGCCGGCACCGGCCCGCTGCCCCGGCCGGCCGGCCGGGCCGAGGAAGCCGCGCTGCTCCAGGCCGACCTGCTGGCCGACGTGCGGCGCGGCGCGGATCTCGGTCTCGCGCACGCCCGTCCATCGCTTTCCGGAACGGAGTACTCATGAGGATCCTCGTCACGGGCGGGGCGGGCTTCATCGGCTCGGCCTACGTCCGCCGCCTGCTGGAGGGCGTGTACCCAGGGACCGCGGGCGTCCGGGTCACGGTGGTCGACAAGCTGACGTACGCGGGCAACCGCATCAGCCTGCCCGCCGCCCACGACCGCCTCGACTTCGTCGAGGGCGACATCTGCGACCTGCCGCTGCTGCTCGAGGTGCTGCCCGGTCACGACGCGGTGGTGCACTTCGCCGCGGAGTCGCACGTCGACCGGTCGCTGCTGTCGGCAGCGGAGTTCGTCCGGACGAACGTGTCCGGCACCCAGAGCCTGCTCGACGCGTGCCGCGCCACGGACGTCCCGCGGATGGTGCACGTGTCCACGGACGAGGTGTACGGCTCCATAGCCGAGGGCTCCTGGACCGAGGAGAGCCCGCTGCTGCCCAACTCGCCCTACGCCGCTTCGAAAGCGGCCTCCGATCTGATGGCCCGCGCCGCCTGGCGCACCCATGGACTGCATGTGTCCGTGACCCGCTGCTCCAACAACTACGGCCCGCGCCAGCACCCGGAGAAGGTCGTCCCGCTGTTCGTCACCAACCTCATGGAGGGCCACCCGGTCCCGCTGTACGGGGACGGCACCAACGTGCGCGAGTGGCTGCACGTGGACGACCACTGCCGGGCGCTGCACACGGTGCTCACGGGCGGCGGAGCCGGGGAGGTCTACAACATCGGCGGCGGCACCGAGCTGACGAACCTGGCGCTCACCGAGCGGCTGCTCGAACTGTGCGGCGGCGACCGGTCGATGATCCAGCGGGTCGCCGACCGCAAGGGCCACGACCTGCGCTACTCGCTCGACGCCGGGAAGATCCGCGACGAGCTGGGCTTCGTGCCGCGCATCGGCATCGACGTGGGCCTCGCCGCCACCGCCGCCTGGTACCGCGACAACCCGGACTGGTGGAAGGCCGTCAAGGACCGGGCGAGGTCGGCCTCATGAGCGCGGGCCGGGCGACGGCCGGCACCGTGGTGGGGCGGGGCTTCCTCGCCCGCCACCTGGCCCCGGTCGCCGAGCGGCACGCCGACACGGTGATCCTGGCCGCCGGGGTCTCCCTGGCCAGCACGACGGCACCGGAGGAGTTCGCCCGGGAGGCGGAGCTCCTGGACGAGACGATCGACGCGTGCCGCACCCTCGGCCGGCGCCTGGTGTTCTTCTCCACGGCCTCCACCGGCATGTACGGCACCACCGCGGGGCCGGGCCGGGAGGACATGCCGGTCGTACCGGGCACCCCGTACGCACGGCACAAGCTCGCCCTGGAGCGGCGGCTGCGGGCGTCCGGGGCCGACCACCTGGTGCTGCGGCTGAGCCATGTCGTCGGGCCGGGGCAGCCGCCGCATCAGCTGCTGCCGACGCTGGTACGGCAACTGCGGGAGGGCCTGGTGCAGGTCCAGCTGCGCGCCACCCGGGACCTCATCGGCGTGGCCGACGTGGTGACCGTCGTCGACCGGCTGCTGGCGCTCGACGTGCGGAACACGGTCGTCAACGTCGCCTCGGGGACGGCCGTGCCGGTCTCGGCGGTCGTCGACCACCTGGAACAGCGGCTCGGGCTGGTCTGCCGACGGGAGTTCCGGGACACCGGGTCGGGGTGCACGGTCGGCGTCGACCGGCTGCGCTCCCTCGTCCCCGAGGTGGCCGCCCTGAGGTTCGGACCGCACTACTACCGCGGAGTGCTGGACGGTTACGCGACTTCCGTGGCCCAGGCGCCCCATCGAACGGAGAGGTAGCAACCCATGACCCGGCACGCAGCGAGCCCCGTGCTCGTCTCACCGCGCCCCAGAGACAACGCCCGGCTGCCCGGCCGGCTCGCCCGGTCCGCCGCCACCACGGAGGGCGCGGACCTCCGCCTGGAGGACGTCCCCGGCTGGCTGGCCGACCGCGACCGCGCGCACCGCTTCGAGGTGGAGCGCATCCCCTTCGCCCGGCTCGACGCCTGGTCGTTCGATCCGGGCACGGGCGACCTCGGGCACCGCAGCGGACGGTTCTTCACGGTCCGGGGGCTCAGCGCGCACGTCGGCGGCGAGCCCGCTACCGACTGGCAGCAGCCCGTGATCGAGCAGCCCGAGGTGGGCATCCTCGGCATCCTCGCCAAGGAGTTCGACGGGGTCCTGCACTTCCTCATGCAGGCCAAGATGGAGCCGGGCAATCCCAACCTGCTCCAGCTCTCCCCCACCGTGCAGGCCACCCGCAGCAACTACACACGGGTGCACCGGGGAGCGCCCGTGCGGTACCTGGAGCACTTCCTGCGGCCCGAGCGGGTCGTCGCGGACACGCTCCAGTCGGAGCACGGCTCCTGGTTCTACCGCAAGGCCAACCGCAACCTGATCGTGGAGACGGACGGCGCGGTGGAGCCGCACGACGACTTCCGCTGGCTGACGCTGGGGCAGATCCACGCCCTGCTGCGCCGGGACAACCTGGTCAACATGGACTCCCGGACCGTCCTGTCCTGCCTGCCCCTCCCGGCCGCCGCGCCGGAGGCGCTGCACTCCGACACCGAACTGCTGTCCTGGATCACCGGGGAGCGGTCGCGGCACGACGTGACGACCGAGCTGATGCCGCTGGCGCGGGTGGAGGGCTGGGTGCGGGAGGAGTCTCGCATCCGGCACGAGCACGAGCGGTACTTCGACGTGGTGGCCGTGTCGGTGCGGGCGGGCAGCCGCGAGGTCACCTCGTGGACGCAGCCGCTGTTCGAGCCGCGCGGCCGGGGAGTCACCGCGTTCCTGACCCGGCGCATCGGCGGAATGCCGCACTACCTGGTGCACGCCCGGGTGGAGGGCGGGTTCCTGGACACCGTGGAACTGGGGCCGACCGTGCAGTGCGGGCCGGGCAACGTCGCCCATCTGCCGCCCGAGCGACGACCGCGCTTCCTGGACACGGTGCTCTGCGCGGGGCCTGAGCGGATCCGCTACGCCGCCGTGCACTCGGAGGAGGGCGGCCGTTTCCTCAACGCCGAGAGCCGCTACCTGGTGGTGGAGGCGACGGACGACGAGGCCCCGCTGGTGGAGCCGGAGGGTTTCCGCTGGGTGACGGCGGGCCAGCTGACCTGGCTGGTCCGGCACGCCCACTACATCAACGTCCAGGCACGCACGCTGCTGGCCTGCCTGTACGCCATGGACACCGGAAAGGAGCCGTCATGCTGAGCGGCACACTCACTCTGGACGCCGTCGAGATCTTCCTGCCGGAACGCACGACCACCGTGGAGGAGCGGGGCGAGGCCTTCGGCCTGAGTCCGGCCCAGATCCATCTGTTCCGCGGCATCCACGGCCTCGACAAGCTGCGCTACGACCCCGAGTTGAGCCTGTACGACCTGGTGCTGCCGCCCGCGCGGAAGGTGCTCGCGGACGTCGACCTCGGCTCGGTGCGGTACGTCGTGTATCCGCACGCCGTGCCGCACACGGGTCCGTCCACGGTGGACCCGGTGCAGGAGATGCTCGCAATGCTGGGCCTGGAGCACGCCACGGCCTTCGCGCTGACCCAGCAGAACTGCGCCGGCACGGTCTCGGCCATCGACGTCGCCGGGCGGCTGCTCCAGGCCGACGGCGATCCGGAGGCGAGGGCGCTGGTCCTGACCGGCGAGAAGATCTTCACCCGGGACCTCCAGATCATCTTCAACTCCTGTGTCATCGGCGAGGCGGCGGGCGCCTGTCTGCTGTCGTGGAACGGGCCCGGCGATCCGGTCCGCTCCTTCGCGGTGCGCACCTTCGGCGAGTACGCCGCCGGCGTCGAGATGACGCCGGAGCAGCACCGGGTGGCGGGCGCGGAACGCCCCGGCGTCATGGCCGACCTGATCCGTGAGGCCGTCGAGGCGGCCGGGTGCTCGTTCGACGACATCGACGTCGTGATCCCCACGCATCCCAACCGGACGTTCTGGGGGCAGATAGTCCAGGACCTGGGCTGGCCGCCGGACAAGCTCTACCTGGAGAACATCCCCCGCTACAGCCACTGCCTGACGGCGGACCTGATGGTCAACTACGTCACGCTGCGGGACGAGGGCCGTCTCGTGCCGGGCCGCAGCTACATGTTCCTGGCCACGGGCATCGGCTCGACCTTCACCGCCATGGTCTTCACCGCCACGGCCCAGGACGCGCCGGGCCGACCCCGGGCCGTCGTCGGCACGGGCGTCACCACAGAAACGAAGGGCCGGTAACCGTGCCTCTGCGACTTCACGCCGGCGCTGTGGTCACCCCGCCCGGCGCCCCTTACCAGGTGAACGAGACCGTCCTGCGCTACAACCGCGACCTCGTAGAACTCTTCGGCGGCAAGCTGGACGAGGACCTGCTGCGGGCGGGCGCCCAGGCCGACCACACCCGGATGGCGGACCTGCTCGTCGAGCGGCTCCCGGCCGGCACCGCCCGACCCGATCTGGTCGTGCTGGCCGCGGCGCTGCCCGACCTCAACCCGGTCCGATCGGTCTCGGCCTACCTGGGGCTGCTGACCGGAGGCCGGGCCGACCAGTGCTTCTCGGTCACCGAACAGGGTCTCGGCGCGGCCTTCACCGCGCTGCGCATCGGGGCGGCGCACGAGAAGACGGGCGGTTCCTCCACGTTCCTGCTGGCGGTGCTGGAGCAGACCACGCTGCCGGCCCACGACCCCGTGGTGCACGACGGCGTCCCGCTGCGCGACTCGGGCGTCCTGCTGCTGTTCGACAGCGGGACCGGCTTCGGCGAGGTCTCCTCGGTCGCCCGGCTGCGCGACGCCGCACTGCTCGGACCGCGGCTCGCCGAACTGACGGCAACGGCTTCCCGTCCGTTGGTGGTGACGGGCCCCTGGACCGACCCCGACGCCATGCCCGCGGGCGTCGCATGCCACCGCGTGCCTCCCGGCAGCTACTGCACCAGCGTCTGGACGGCGCTGGCCGAGCACTGGACGCTCTGGCGCGAGGAGTACGACACCCTGGTGCTGTGCGACACCGACCCCCGGTCGGGCACCGCCCACGTGGCCGTCCTGGAGCGGGGCCGATGAGCGCGCCGCCGACGCAGCGGCAGGTCGTCACCGAGGGACCGGAGGGCATCGCGGAGACCGTGGCGGAACCCGCCACGATGCACAACCGGGTCGCGGAGCTGACCGCGTTGAGGCAGTCGGTCCTGGACGGGCCCGGGGAACGGGCGACGGCGGCCCAGCGGGCCAAGGGCAAGCTGACCGTGCGCGAGCGGATCGACCTGCTGCTCGACGAGGGCTCCTTCACGGAGGTGGAGGCCTTTCGCCGGCACCGCTCGACCGGGTTCGGGCTGGAGACCAAGAGGCCGTACACCGACGGGGTGGTGACGGGCTGGGGCACGGTGAACGGCCGGACGGTCTTCGTCTACGCCCACGACTTCCGCATCTTCGGCGGCGCGCTCGGCGAGGCGCACGCCGCGAAGATCCACAAGATCATGGACATGGCCCTCGCGGCGGGCGCGCCCCTGGTGTCCCTCAACGACGGCGCCGGCGCGCGGATCCAGGAGGGGGTCAGTGCGCTCGCCGGTTACGGCGGGATCTTCCAGCGCAACACCCGGGCCTCCGGGGTGATCCCGCAGATCAGCGTGATGCTCGGCCCCTGCGCGGGCGGCGCGGCCTACAGTCCGGCGCTGACGGACTTCGTGTTCATGGTCCGTGAGACCTCGCAGATGTTCATCACCGGGCCCGACGTGGTGAAGGCGGTGACCGGCGAGGAGATCACGCAGAACGGGCTGGGCGGTGCCGACGTGCACAGCTCGACCTCGGGCGTGGCGCACTTCGCGCACGCGGACGAGCAGTCCTGCCTGGAGGACGTGCGCTATCTGCTGTCGATGCTGCCGCAGAACAACCGCGAGCACCCGGCGTCCGTCCCCGCCGACGACCCGCCGGACCGGCGCTGCGAGTCGCTGGCGGACCTGGTGCCGCTCGACGGCGGCACGCCCTACGACATGCGCCGGGTCATCGAGGAGATCGTCGACGACGGCGAGTACTTCGAGGTGCACGAGCGCTGGGCGGGCAACCTCATCTGCGCGCTGGCCCGGATGGGCGGCCAGGTGGTGGGGATCGTGGCCAACCAGCCCCAGTCCATGGCCGGGGTGCTGGACATCGACACGTCGGAGAAGGGCGCCCGTTTCGTCCAGATGTGCGACGCGTTCAACATCCCGCTGGTCACGCTGCTGGACGTGCCGGGTTTCCTGCCCGGCGTGGACCAGGAGCACAACGGCATCATCCGGCGCGGCGCCAAGCTCCTGTACGCCTACTGCAACGCCACCGTGCCGCGCATCTCCCTCATCCTGCGCAAGGCGTACGGCGGGGCGTACATCGTCATGGACTCCCGGTCCATCGGCGCCGACCTCACCTTCGCCTGGCCGAGCAACGAGATCGCCGTGATGGGCGCGGAGGGCGCAGCCAACGTCATCTTCCGCCGGCAGATCGCGGAGGCGGAAGACCCCGACGCCGTACGGGCCGAGATGGTCAAGGAGTACAGGGCCGAGCTGATGCACCCCTACTACGCGGCCGAACGCGGGCTGGTGGACGACGTCATCGAGCCGGCGGCCACCCGTGAGGTGCTGATCCGCTCGCTGACGATGCTGGCCGACAAGCACGCCGAACTGCCGTCCCGCAAGCACGGAAATCCGCCGCAGTGAACAGGACACTCCGCCCTTCGGATTTCGCGCAATCTTAGAAAAGGGTGCCTTGCCCGCCCGCCGCCGACCCGGAAAGCTGGTACGGCGAATTCATTTCCTTTCCTCACTGGAGGCATCGTGACCGTCATCGACGAAGCGACCCGGAAGTACGTGAAGAACATCGTCTGCGACATCCTGGAGGTGGAACCCGAGGAGGTCACGGAGACCAGCCTGCTGGCCGAGGAGCACGACGCCGACTCCCTGCGCTCCATCGAGATCCTGGCCGCCATCGAGGTCGCCCTCCAAGTCTCCATCGAGCAGGTCGAGATGAAGCGCATGGTGAACCTCGAGAGCATCTACGAGGTGCTTGCCGAGGCGAAGGAGAAGGCGAACGAGGGGACGAAGGCGAAGGCCAAATAGCGCCCGCCAGGGAATACAGAGGAACCGGAATCGACCCTTGAGGGGTACTCATGAATTCAGCTCTTTCCCGAGCTGACCGCAGGCCGGCGTCCCAACGCGTCGTCATCACCGGGCTCGGTGTTTTCTCCAGCATCGGCACGGGTGTCGCTGAGTTCACGGAGGGACTGCGTGTCGGGCGCAGCCGCGTCGCACCGATAACGGCCTTCGACACCACCGGTTTCGAATACGCCAACGGCTGCGAGGTGGCCGCGTTCGAGCCGGAGAAATGGATCCACCACACTGCGGTGGAGAAGCTGGGACGGGCCACCCAGTTCTCCGTGGCGGCCGCCCGTATGGCGGTGGAGGACGCCGGCCTCACCGACGAGGACCTGCGCGGGCTGCGCGGCCAGATCTCCATCGGCACCACCGACGGGGAGTCCCGCGACGCCGACACCCTGGTGGCCCAGCGGGTCGCGGGCGATCCGTCGGCGGTGAACGGTGCGCTGGCGCGGCGGCTCGGTGTGCAGGGGCTGTCCGCCGCGGTGGCCCGGGAGTTCTCCCTGACGGACGTCGAGGCGCTCACCCTGGGGACCGCCTGCTCGGCCGGCAACTACTCGGTGGGCAACGGCTTCGACGCGATCCGGGTCGGCGACGCCGACTTCGCCCTGTGCGGCGGGGCGGACGCCATCTGTCTGAAGAACTTCGTCTCGTTCTACCGGCTGGGCACGGTCGCCCCCGATGTGTGCCGGCCGTTCGACAAAAACCGGCGGGGGCTCCTCAACAGCGAGGGTGCCGGGGTGGTGATGCTGGAGAGCCTGGAGTCGGCGCTCGCCCGTGACGCCCGCGTCTACGCCGAGGTCCTCGGGTACGGACTGAGCTGCGACGCGCACCACCCGGCCGTCCCCGACCAGTCCAGCGTCGCCCGGTGCATGACCTCGGCGCTGGAGAACGCGGGAGTGGCCCCCGAGGAGGTCGACCTGATCTCGGCGCACGGCACCGGCACCAGGGCCAACGACACGACCGAGTCGCGCGCGATCCGCGAGGTCTACGACAATCTGCCGCCCCGCACCATCTCGCTGAAGTCGATGCTGGGCCACGCCATGGGCGCGGCGAGCGCGCTGGCCACCATCGCCTGCTCGCTGGCGATCACCCACGGCTTCATCCCGCCGACGATCAACCATGTCGAGACCGACCCGGAGTGCGAGATCGACTGCGTTCCCAACGAGTCGGTCCCGGCCGACCTGCGGATCGTGCAGAACAACGGTCTGGCCTTCGGCGGCAACAACTCCGTGGTCGTACTCGGCCGTTACGACAGGGAGGCACGGTGACCGGCATGCCCTATCCGGTGATCAGCACATGGTCGGCGACCTCGCCGTTCGGTGTCGGGCGGCCGGCGTTCTCCGCCGGGGTCGCCGGACGGCGGGCGACGAGCGGGCCGCTGGACCCCGACGAGTGGCAGGTGCCCGAGACGCACGGCTGTGTGGTCCCCGGCTTCGACGTGCGGGAGAGCCTGGGCCGCAAGGGCACCCGGATGATGAACCGGGTGACCGGCCTGACGATCACGACGGTCGGCCACGTTCTCGACGAGGTCGACCATCCGGAGGGCGGCGCCGACGACGTCGCGCTGGTGCTGGGCACCACGGCGGGCAGCATGCAGAGCTCGATGGAGATCACCCACAGCTCCCTGACCGGCGCTCGGCCCTACCACGTGGAGCCCGCGACGATCCCGTACGCGGTGATGAACGGCGCGGCCGGGCGCTGTGCCATCTGGTACGGCCTGCGCGGCCCGAACAGCACGATCGGCGCCGGCCGGCCGACGGGCATCGTCGGGCTGACCTACGCCCGTCGGCTGCTGCTGACCGGACGGGCCCGGCAGGTGCTCTGCGGGGCCGCCGAGGAGTTCTCCCCGGCCCGGTCCTTCGTGGAGCACCACGGACGGTTGGAGGACGAGGGCGACACCGTGCTCGGCGAGGGCTGCGCCATCTTCCTGCTGGGGATGGAGCCGGCGCCCGGCACCCGGCCGCTCGCGTCGGTGCTCTCCGTGCGGACCCGGATGGCCGTGGACGGCGACTGGGGCGCGGCCGTGGGGCACTGCGTCGAGGGGGTCCTCTCCTCGGTGGACGAGAAGCCGGACCAGGTCTGGGCGGTGTCGCCCTCCGGTGCCGCCGAGGCGGCCGGCCGGGCCGAACGGGCCCTGCTGACCGAGGTGTTCGGCGACGACACGCTGATCCCACCGGTGGCGGACCTGATCGGCGAGACGCACTCGGCGTCCTCGGCGTTCCAGATCGCCTCGGTCCTCAGCCTGGCCGAGCACGACCCGGCGTCGGCGGGACGGACCGCGGTGATCACCTCGGTCGACCCGAGCGGCATGGCCGCCGCCGCCCTGCTGCGCGTCGCCGGGCCCTGACGCCGGAGCGCGCACCGGCGGGGAGGCGATGCGCCCTGCCCACGGACGCGGGCGGGACCCCGCCCGCGGGTTCCGCCCCCGGCCCCCCGCGACCCCGGCCCGCCCGGGGGGCGGCGGGCCCGGGGT
>NZ_JBHWUU010000044.1:56305-78017 GCF_042737375.1 Streptomyces sp. NPDC060000 | reverse complement strand
ACCAGCGGGGGGGGCCCCCCCCCCCCTTGGTGGCGGGGCCCCCCCGCCCGGCAGGCCCTGTGCCGGCTCGGCGCCCTCCGCAGAGCTCTGTGGTCTCGCCGCCCGGTGCGGCATGGGCCACTGACACTTCCGACAGCAGAAAGCACATTCTTCGATGACCACCACACAGCCCCTACGCACCGAGCGCAGCGGTCCGCAGACCGCTTCCGTCGTGACCGACCTGCCGTTCAAGCCTCAGCTCGTCAAAGCGGTGTTCAGGGACGTGACCTCGTTGCACGTCTCCCGGCCGGCCGCGTGGGCCGCCGCGTCGGTGACGCGGACCGTGCTGGCGGAGATCATCGACGGCGCGAGAAGCGCGGCGGCCGAGGAGGCCAGGAAGAGGCTGATTCCCAAGGACCTCATCTCGGCGATCGACCGGAACGTCGAGGTGGAGGTGGGATCGGCGTGGTACTTGCACAGCCCGACCTTCCACGGCCTGATGGGCGAGGTGCGCAACGCCGATGGTGCGCTCGTGTCTCTTCGTGAGCGCCGCGGGGCGCGTACACCGAGTGGTGTGGCTGGCGCCCACCGGTTCGAGGCCGGGGTGAGAAGGCTGCTGAGGAGCCGGGGGGTGAGGGCCGTCCCGGCGATGGTCCGCGACCTGGACGGAATCGCGAGCGTGTTCCTGACGGCCCTGGCCCGGGACGCGGCCAAGGTCGTCCGCGAGGCCGGGGTCAAGCGGTTCGGGACGGTCAGTCTGGTGGTGCCGGGCGAGCCAGCCCCGGCCCCGCTGCTCAAGGACCCCCTCCTCGCCCTGTCCACCCGCCGCGGGGACGGGCGGACTGTCGGCGGGGACGACGTCCTGGCCGCCGTCACGATGCAGCTGTTCGGCGATCTCAGACAACGCGCCACCACCGAGGCAGCCGAGATGACACGGAACACGTCGGCCAACTGATCGGGCCCGCCGCTGCGCTCTGCCCACTGCGCACGGTTCCCACGTGTGCGGCTCCCGGAATCCGCCGCCCACATTCGGCTCCGGTCGGCTCGCGAGAACGGGCTCGTCGCATGGGCGCGGACCGCCGGCCGCAGGCACCCCACGGGGAAGACCTCCCTTGAATGGCCGTGTTGAGGACGCGTTGAGGACACAAGGACAGGAACAGACCGACAAAGATCAGCTGATCCCAACGCTGAAGAGCGCGTCTGACCTGCAAGAACGCCATGGATCGGCGTAGAGACGCAAGGGCCGCCAAGATCCTCGAAGGACTCATAATCCGTCGGCCGTGGGTTCGAGTCCGACCCGCCCCACCTGCGCAGGCTCTTGACCTGCGGAAACGTTCCTCGTCGAAGGCGGAAACGCCAACTTGGGCTGAACGGACTGAATCCGCTGCTCGCGAGTTCGGTTTCTCGTGGGTGCCATGCCGCTCGGAAGCACGTCGATGGCTTTGACCAGCAGTGGAGCAGGCGGGAAGGCTGGTGTCGGCCTCTGGGGCAGTTGGCACCCGGGCTCGGTGTCTGGGATCCAGGGACCGGACAGGGACCGAGGCGGCGCTGACGGGTCGCGTGAGTGGGATCCAGGAGGCGGCACTCACTTCTCATTTGTTGGCTGTGGGCCCGTCGCCCGCAGCGCGTTCGGCGTGCTGGTGGTTGGATGCGGTGGCCAGTTGCTCCTGCAGTCTGGCGTGCCGGAATTGGTACACCGCGCCGGCCTGCCGCAGTACCCCCCGGGTGTGGGCTTCGTCGAGGAAGGCCATGAGGCGCCAGGGCAGTCGGCTGGTTCCGCACAGCCACAGGCGGGCCGTCAGTAGCCAGCCCCAGGCGCTCAGAACTAGGGCGAGCGGCCCGGCCAGTCCCCAGATGATCAGCGCGTAGTAGGTACTGTTCGGCAGTTTCAAGAGCGTGACCAGAAATGCGGTCGTGATGATGCCGAAGTAGAAGACGATGATGCTTCTGGCGGCTGCGGTTGTGCGGTCGCTGCGCAGGCTGGCGAGTGGGCTGAGGGAGCGTGTGATGTCGACGGGGGCGATCAGCCAGCGGTGCAAAACGGCTGCGATGCCGCTGATCAGTCCGATGGCGAGGCCTGCCCACAAGCCGAACGTTGCGGCGTCGCCGAACAGGTGGCCAGGGCTGCCCGCGTACAGCCATTGTTCAGTTCGTGAGGGCAGTTCGTTCTCGAAGTCGTATTCGTCGACGAGGGTGCCACTGGGCAACTTCACCTGCTCGCCGTCGTACTTGCCGCGACGAAGGCGCATCTCGACGGGACCGTAAAAGGGTGTGCATCGTGTCTGGCCGGTGCAGATGTCCTTGGTTGACGAAGCGGTGCCCGCGTACGGGCTGCCGTCGGGGTCCTGGGCGATGATGCCGTGGACCGAGCCGGGAGTTCGGACGAATTTGCTTCCGTCCGGAAGCCAGCCGTGCCACCAGCCGTTTGGCGTGACGGCGTAGTGGGTGCCGTCGGGCAGGGTGTGCGGCACGGCGCCCACGGGGTAGGTGCCCTGCCTGTCGGCCCTGATGGCCAGTACGGTCGCCTCGGTCAGGCCGAAAGTGACGCCGAGACAGAGTCCCGCGACCAAGCCTGCGGCCACGCCCCGGCCCAAGGCCCGGCTGACGCGGCGACGTGGACGGCCGCCCTGGGCGGGTACGCGGACACCTATCGCCGGGGCCTGCGGATTGACCCGCCGGGCACGTACGCCCAGCAGCCCGGAGAGCACGCCGAGGCCGGTCGCGGCGGCGAGCGTGATGAGAAGTGCGGTCGGAGCCCAGAGAGTAAAGGCATTCTGGGTCCCGAACCCAAAGGCGAAAACTGCTGCGGTCAGGCAAGCGGCGCAGCCGAAGAGCAGAAGGGTCACCGTGCTCAGGGTGCGACGAAGGGAGGAAGACGTCTGTCGGCTTCGTCCGAAGGAGCCAGTGGAGGGCAGCGGTGCGCCGGTAATGCCAATGACGGCCAGGATCATGGCGGTGGCCAGGCCTGCGGTCATCGCCATGGCTGCGGGATTGAGCCATCCGTCCGCTGTGGGCTGGAAGGAGCCGTCGGGGAAGCTGAGGCCCCCGGTCCAACCGACAACGACTCCAAGACAAGCAGCAATTGCCAAGGCCCGGATGTGTTCAGGTGGGATTCGCCGTTGGTCCCCCGGCGGTTGTTGGGCTGTTGGCTTCCGGCCGTGTGACAGGACCAGGTAGCCGATGCTGATGCCGGCCAGGATGGCGGCTGTCACGACGGGCACCATGTGGCCTGTCGTTTCTACCACGGCGAGGCTGGTCGCCATGGCCAGGCTTCCCAGGAGCAGGATGGGGCCGAGGGTGCGCAGTGGCGATGGCAGGGCCAGGCGCAGTTGCCACCATGCAAGGTCGCGGGTGTGGAGTCGTTCCAGGTGGGCTGCGAGGAAGCCGAGCCAACGGCAGGCCCGGTCAGGGTCGGGGGCGTCGCGGAAGGCCGCGGGCACGAATGCTTCAAGCAGGTGCTGTTCCAAGGTGACGGGGTCGCTGAAGCGCGGATCGAGCAGTTCCGCGGGGTCTGCTGTGGTCTCGCCGTATACCGAGCGCGCCATCGCCACCATCAGCGGTGTCCCCAGGACCTGACGCAACGCGCGACCGGGCAAATCGTTGGGGTGGGCGCGGACGCGGGCGAGCAATGGGTCCCAACGTGTCGTGCGCTGCCCGTCAGTGCCCCGAACAGGGCGGGCGGTGCGGATCAGATAGGCGCCTGCGTCATCGAAGGACAGAGGCTGGAGCTCGGCTACCGCGGCTGCGGTGAACACGTCGCCGGTCTCGACTTCGTCGGCGTATACCTGGGTGCGACAGGTCAGGAGGATGGGGCTGCCGGGATCGAGTTCCGCGTTCAGCCGGTGCACGGCCTGTGCCCGCAGGGGCTCGGGGATCTCATCCAGACCGTCGAGGACGGGAAGCACCCGGCCCGCGGCCAGGAGTTCGCCGCCCCATGTGGCCCCAGGGTAGGTGGCCGCCAGGAAGGCCGTCATCCAGCCGCGCAGGCTTTCGCGGTCCGGCCGCCATCCGGAAAGCGAGAAGATCACCGGCACGGTTTCGCCGGGCTGCCGGTCTTGCAGGACATCGAGTGTGAAGCGCACCGCCAAGACGGTCTTGCCGCTTCCGGGGCCGCCGAGAACGACCAGCCGCCTGGACGGTACGCGGTTGAAGACCATCGTGATGTGCTCCAAGCGGCCGTCCAGCACCGTCCGGTCATCGGCGTTGTCCCAATGGTCGGCCAGCCAAGGCTCCGCAAGCGTCCAGGACACCTGCAAGGGCTCCGGGTCCTGCAGCCGCCGCAGCCGCCACTCCGCCTGCCACTGTTCCCTGACGGCAACCGCCAGCTGATCGCAGTAGCGGTCCAGCCGCTCGGCGGACGTCGGGCCGGTGCCGTTCGCCGAGCTGTTGCGGAACGCATTGACCGCCAGGCCCGTCACGGACACCCCGAAACCGAGCACCGACGTCAATGTTTCGGGCTTACCGAGCCCCCCGTCATGTGCTGTCACGGCGAATACCACACCAGTGACGATCACCGCCATCACCCAAATGCCATGCCGCCAATACCGCATCATGCAGCCCCCGTTGCGGCCCGTCACGTCACTCGGAGAATACGCTCTGTCACGACATGTAATGAGAGACGCGCCGCGGAGGTGGCCGTACAGGCGACGGCGATGAGAATCTCGAACTGAACGCGGCGGCACCCTCGCAATGAGAGCGCAGCACCTTCGCCGGTAAGGGAATCCGCTGCGCCACGGTTCGACCCAGTCCGTGGAGCTGGAGTGACGCGCAGGCTTCCGTACCGGCAGGCCCTTCAGGGAGCGGTAGGGACCACAGAGGGACCGCAAGGACACGAACCAGCCGACAAGGACCGCGCAAGGCTGACACAGGCGCACACTGCTGACCTGCGAAAACGGCGTGAATCGGCACTGATCGGCAAGGACCGCCAAGATCCTCGAAGGACTCATAATCCGTCGGCCGTGGGTTCGAGTCCCACCCGCCCCACCTGCGCAGGCTCTTGACCTGCGGAAACGTTCCTCGTGAGGTGTCGGAGCGTCAACTTTCGCTCACCTGCGGCGGAGTAGGTGTTCGAGGTTCCCGCTCGCGGTTCGGGTGGCCGCCCTGAGGGCTGGTGCCAAGACCCAGGGGCCGTACAGGGGCCGGGACGGCGCAGCAGTGGGCAGACCGACGGTGTCTCGGGGTCGATTCGTTGTCCCATTTGATGGTTGCGCGGCTGGGGCAGCCATCCACAGGGCGGCCGGTTGAGTACCGGGACGGCGGCGGAGGCAGCGCAGATACCGGCGCGGCGGGTGCGCGGACGCGGGTCGGGCGACGTCGGGCTGCCGCCTGTGCTGTGGAGAGCCTGGCGCTGCTGAGAGAGCGTCCCGGCAACGGCCGAGGGAGCGAGGAAACGGCCCGAGGAAGAAACGGCCCCGATGGGTTGCGCGACCCTCTCGATGTGGACCCGTCGGTGTGGCCGGGGACGCCGGCTGGGCAGCAGCTGTCTCGGGGGGAGCCGAAGCCGCCACCCTCCCGGCCCGCGACCACCCGGACTTCCGGATGCTCAGAAGCTGAGCACCACGCGTCCCCGGAGGCCGCCCACCTCCAGCAGCCGGTGTGCTTGGGGGGCCTGTTCGGCCCGCAGGGCCCGTGCGACCCGCGGGGTAAGGCTGCCTTCCTCCGCCAGTTGGCGGAGGCGGTCGAGCTTGGCATGTTCGCGTGCGTACCGG
The DNA here is from genome assembly GCF_042737375.1 of Streptomyces sp. NPDC060000. Lineage (NCBI taxonomy): Bacteria > Bacillati > Actinomycetota > Actinomycetes > Kitasatosporales > Streptomycetaceae > Streptomyces > Streptomyces sp. NPDC060000. The sequence continues at coordinate 72,330 of NZ_JBHWUU010000044.1, read as the reverse complement.
GGCACGAACGCGTGTCGGGTCTCGATGCCGCGCTCACCGGGCACTTCGACGCCGCCGACCGACGAGGCCACCCGGCCACCGTCGCGGACCGCGCGGATGGCGAGGCCGGCGACGCCCGCGGTGTCGACGAGTCCGTCAACACCGTCAGGTATCTCCCCGCACACCAGCTCCGGGAACTCGGTACCGCGAGGCAGGACCACGTCAGCCCCGAGCTCCTTCACCAGTGCCTCGTCCTTCGGCGCCGCGTCGGAGATCACCCGGAGCCCGTCGGCCTTGGCCATCTGGACGGCGTAGCCGCCGACCGCGCCGGCCGCTCCCGTGACCGCCACGGTGGCGCCTGCGGGAAGCTCCAGCAGGTCCAGCGCCATACGGGCCGTCAGCCCGTTCATCGGCAGCGTGGCGGCCTCGACATCGGTCGCGCCCGCCGGTACGCGAACCACCGACTCGGCGGGGACGACCAGGTGCTCGGCGTAGGCTCCGTGCGTCCCGGAGACGACCACGACGGCCATGACATGGTCACCGGCCCTGAGATCGGTGCCGGTTCCCTCCCCGATCTGCTCGACCACGCCGGCCGCGTCCATCCCGGGAACGTAGGGCGGCTCGGCGTCGGAGACGAAGGCGATTCCCCGGCGCACCAACGTGTCGACGGGGTTGACCGTCGCAGCGTGCACCCGGATCCGGATCTCGCCCGGCCCGGCCTCGGGGGCCGGAAGGTCCAGGACCCGCAGTACGTCGGGTCCGCCGAATTCAGTCAGGCCTATGGCCTTCATGGGAAGTCCTTCCTCAGAGATGAGTCATTCGACCGCCGCGCCTCCCGACAGGCGGATCTCTTCGCTGTCGAGAGCGGCCTGCTGGCGGCGCAGTACGGTGTCGTCGATCCGGCGCTCGTCGCGCAGCCGTACGACGGTGGCGCGTTTGTTGGCGATGAGGGCCAGGCGCAGCGCGAGGTAGTCCTGGTGCTGGAGCACCGCGGGGTCGTCGTGGGCGCCCGCGCTCCGGGCCCGGACGGACGCCAGGTGGGCCTCGTACTCCTGCCGCAGCCACTCGACGATCTTCGGATCGCTCCGCAGGCCGGCGGCGAGTCGGGGCATCGCCTTGATCGCCTCTTCGATGGCGGTGGTCTCGGCGAGGTCGTGTTCGTCGTCGACCGAGGTGTCGGGTGGCAGCTTCGCCCAGCGCACCGCCACCGGCAGCAGCAGGCCTTGCACCACCAGCGTCACGAGGATGACGCCGGAGGTGACGAAGACGATGAAGCTGCGGTCGGGGAACGGCTCGCCCGAGTCGAGTGTCTGCGGCACCGAGAGCATCATCGCGAGCGAGACCGCGCCCCGGAAGCCGGCCAGCCCGCTGACCACCCGGGTCCGGTGTCCTACGCGGAGCATGCGTTGCCGGGGGCGGCGGTCGAGCGCGCGGATGAGGTAGGTGGAGGCGTACAGGAACGCGAAGCGCACGGCGACGAGTACCACGCAGATGACACCGACCGCGATCAGCGCGTCCCGGAGGTCGGCGCGGCCCAGGTCGCGGACGGCGTATTGCAGTTCCACCCCCACCAGGACGAACAGCGCCCCGTTGATGATGAAGGTGGCCAGCGGCCAGAACGCCAGTGCCTGCGTGCGGTGTTCGGCCTGGATGATGCGCGGGGCGACCTGGGACATGATCAGACCGCTGACGACCACCGCGAGGACGCCGGAGGCTTCGATGAGTTCGGCGAGCAGGTAGGCGGTGAAGGGCGCCATGATCATGACCAGGTTGCCCAGCAGGGGATCGGTCAGGCGGCTCCGCAGGTTCATGTTGACCCACGCGACCGCCACGCCTACTGCGGCTCCGCCACCGTAGGCGAGCAGGAACAGCCCGCCGACGTGCGGGACGCTCAGGTGTTCCTCGCCGATCGTGATGCCGACGGCAAGACCGTAGACGACCAGGGCCGTGCCGTCGTTGACCAGGCTCTCCGCGCGCAGGACGGTGACCTGGCGGCGCGGCAGGGAGCGGGCCAGGACACCGACCGCCGTCGCGTCCGTGGGCGCCATGGCCGCGCCGAGCACCCACGCCGGCCCCCACGGCAGCCCGAGGGCGTGCCCGGCCGCGGCGACGGCCCAGGCCGTGAGGATGACGAGTACGGTGCTCAGCTGCAGGATGCCGCGCAGGTTGGTGCGGATCTCCCGCAGGGAGGTGGTCAGGCTCTCCCAGTACAGCAGGACCGGAAGGAAGAGCAACAGCACGACTTCCGGGGGTAGTTGCGCCTCCCGCATCGCCGGGACGAACCCCAGGAGCACACCCGTCATGAGGAGGACGACCGGCGGGGCGATGCCGAGGCGCTGTCCCACGGCGTTGCCCACCAGCACGGCCACCCCCAGGACCACGACGAGTTCGAGACCGAGCAAGGTGCTTCTCCTGGAGGGGTGAAAGAGCTGCCGTTCAGCGGGGTACGAGTTTCAGGGTCGTGTCTCGCGACGCCACCATGGGATTGACGTAACTCGCTCCGTACCGGCCGTACTTGGCGCGGTAGGCGGTGTCGATGCGGTCGTTCACGCCGGGGTCGGTGACCTTGACGAAAGTGACGTCCTTGTCGACGCCGCCGGAGTGGATACGGCCCTCGTGGCGGGCCCGGGCCGCGCGGTACCAGGCGCCGGCGCTGCCGTGGAAGGAGCGGACGTAGAGGTCGTCGCCGTCGCGGACCACCCAGATCGGCACGGGTGTGCGCGGCGTTCCGTCGCTGCGCGAGGGGGCGATCCGAAGTTCCTCGGCGTGCCCGATCCGGGTCAGCTCGTCGTTCGTCCAGGTCGTCATGGGCTTGCCTCCTCTGCGACTGGTCAGTGGGGTGTGCTCTCGTGGGGGTGAGCGCGGCTGGGGCAGCTCACGCGCACGAGGCGGCGGGTCAGGGGTTACGGCGTGAGGAGGGTCTTGATGGCGCGGCGTTCGTCCATGGCCTTGTAGCCTTCGGCGACCTGGTCGAGGGGGAGCGTGAGGTCGAACATCTGCCGGGGTTGATGCGGCCGGACAGGACGCGGTCGATGAGGTCGGGCAGGTAGCGGCGTACGGGGGCGGGGCCGCCGCGCAGGCCGACGTGGGAGAAGAAGAGTTCCTGGCCGTCGACCGCCACCTCGTGCGGGACGCCGACGAAGCCGACGTTGCCGCCGGGGCGGGTCGAGTGCAGGGCCTGCCGCATCGACTCGGGGGTGCCGACGCACTCCAGAACCGAGTCGGCGCCGATGCCGCCGGTGAGGTCCTTGACGCGGGCGATGCCTTCGTCGCCGCGTTCGCTGACGATGTCGGTGGCGCCGAACTCGAGGGCGAGCTTCTGCCGGGAGGCGTGGCGGCTCATGGCGATGATCCGCTCGGCGCCGAGTTCCCTGGCGGCGATGACGCCGCACAGGCCGACCGCTCCGTCGCCGACTACGACAGCTGTCGAGCCGGGCTTGACCTCGGAGGCGAGGGCGGCGTACCAGCCGGTGCCCATCACGTCGGAGACGGCGAGCAGGCCGGGCACGAACTCGGCGTCCGGGTGCTCGTCGGTGGCGACGAGGGTGCCGTGGGCGTTGGGGATGCGTACGTAGTCGGCCTGACAGGTGCTCATGAACTCGCGGTGCAGGCAGTTGGACTGCCAGCCGTTGCGGCAGTTGGCGCAGGTGTTGTCCGAGGTGGCGAAGGAGCCGACGACGAACTGGCCCGGCTTGACATCGGTGACCTCGCTGCCGACCTCCTCGACGATGCCGACGTACTCGTGGCCCATGGGGTGGGGTTCGGTGACGGGTTCCGCGCCGCGGTAGGGCCACAGGTCAGAGCCGCACACACAGGTGGCGACCGTACGGATGATCGCGTCCGTCGACTTGACGATCCTGGGCTCGGGGACGTCCTCCACCCGGATGTCACCGGGGGCGTGGATCACAGTTGCTCGCATGTCTTTTCTCCTGATGCGTTTCTCGGGTGGGGGGGCGCGCGCGTGGGGGGTCTTCGCGCCGGTGGGTGGCCCTTTCCGGTCGGCGGCCGTTTCAGGAGTTCCATCGTGATTCTCTTCGTGCGTTGCTGTGGTGCTGCTGGTTGGGCAGCGGTGTCACCCGGGCGTGCCGGATTCCTCGATGATGGCCCATGGGGTATACGGAAGCGTCGACGGCGTGTGAAAAACCAATGCCGGTCTCTCGCTCTGTCACCGCTCGGAGGGCCCGTACGCAGGAGAATTCCACCTCAAAGCAGAAGTATCCAGGGACAAAACCTTCCTACCCAGCCAAGTGGCGGACAGCGCACACTGTCCAGTAGGAGCAGCAGTGCGCACCCTAAGGAGCTGGGCCAGTTCTGAAGGCCCGCCGGGCCGAGCTCGGCCCCCGCGTCGTCGGTCTGCCCGTGACCCGACCGGCGCAGGCGCGTGGCGGTCCTGGGCAGGGATGAGGTGGCCGTGCCGGACGACTCCGAGTCCGACACCGTCAACTGACGGGTGGGGTCTCCTTTCGCGCGTACAAAGAATTGACGGAAGGATCCCGGTGTAAATGTCCACTGGGGTTTCCGGCGTGCCATCTCGTTCCTTCCTCTTGGCCCGGAACGGATCCCGGTCAGGAACGGATCCCGACCAGGGACAGATCCTTCCTACCTTCGTCGCCGAATTGCGTGCCATGCTTCCAGAGCACGATTCGCGCAATCCTTTTCGAGGAGTAATACCGCAATGTCTTCCACCTCCCGCCCCACGGTCGCAGTCGCGTTCCACTCCGGCTACGGCCACACCGCTGTCATGGCCGAGGCCGTGGCGCGCGGTGCCGCGGCAGCCGGTGCCGAGGTGATCTCCATCCCCGTGGACACGATCACCGACGAGCAGTGGGCGCAGTTGGACGCCGCCGACGCGATCATCTTCGGTGCCCCCACCTACATGGGCACCGCCTCCGCCGCCTTCCACACCTTCGCCGAGGCCAGCAGCAAACGCTGGTACACCCAGACCTGGGCCGACAAGATAGCCGCCGGCTTCACCAACTCCGGTGCCAAGAACGGCGACAAGTCCTCGACCCTGGGCTACTTCTTCACCATGGCCGCCCAGCACGGCATGCACTGGGTCAGCCTCGGCGTGCAGCCGGGCTGGGCGTCCACCGAAGGCAGCGAGGACGACATCAACCGTCTGGGCTACTTCGTCGGCGCAGGTGCCCAGACCCCGGTCGACGCCGGCCCGGAGGCCGTTCACAAGTCCGACATCGCCACCGCCGAGGGCCTCGGTACCCGCGTCGCGCAGCAGACCGCGTTCTTCCGCGCCGGCCGCGCCACCCTCGCCGCTTGAACCCGAGAACCGACCCGCAAGCCTGACCCGAAATGGAGCAGCATCATGTCCGACTCCCCGAACGTCGCTCTCGTCCGTCGGCTCTACGACTCCGGCATGGCTCCGGACGTGGCCGCCGAGGTCATCGACCCCGACGTCGTCTGGGACATCACCCCCGGCTTCCCGTACGGCGGCGTCTACAAGACCTGGGCGAGTGCCGGGGCCGACTTCTTTGGCCGACTCGCGCCCGAATTCAGCTCCTTCGGCGCGGTGGCCGAGGAGTTCTACGGCTCCGGTGACCACGTCTTCGTCCGCGGCCATTACCACGCCGTGTCCAAGTCCGGCCTGGAGTCGGACGCGCGCTTCATCCACCTGTGGACGGTCGGTGGCGGCAAGCTCACCCGCCTGATTCAGGCCGCCGACAGCCACGTCGTCCAGCAGGCCGCGAACGGCTGACCGCACTCACTTCCAGGGAGAAACCCATGGCGAAGATCCTCTTCCTCGTCACCGCCGCCGACCACTGGACCCTGGCCGACGGATTCGAGCAGCCGTCCGGCTTCTGGGCCGAGGAGGCCATCGGTCCGTACGGCGTCTTCAAGGAGGCCGGCTACGAGATCGTCGCGGCCACCCCGGGCGGCGTCCCGCCGACCGCCGACGCGCTCAGCCTGACGCCCGACTTCAACGGCGGCGAGGAGGGCGCCGAGCAGATGAAGACCGCCCTGCGCGAGGCCACCGAACTGGCGAACCCGATCCGCATCGAGGACGTCCGGCTCGACGACTATGACGCCGTCTTCGTCCCCGGCGGGTGGGGCCCGATGGAGGACCTGTCCGACGACCCCGCGGCCGGCACGCTGCTGACCGACTGGCTCGCCTCCGGCAAGATCGTGTCGCTCGTGTGCCACGGCCCGGCCGCCCTGCTGTCCACCGTGGACGCCGACGGCAAGTCCCCCTTCGCCGGCTACCGCCTGACCGGGCTGTCCAACTCCGAGGAGATCCAGAACGGTCTCGCCGACCGGGCGAAGTGGCTGCTCCAGGACCGTCTCGTCGCGGACGTGGGCGCGGAATACCACAAGGGCGAGGAGAACTTCGCCCCCCACCTCGAGGTGGACCGCACCCTCATCACCGGCCAGAACCCCGCCTCGGCCGTCCCGCTCGCCCGGGAAGTCGTCAAGGCCCTGGGCTGACACCCCGCACCGCCGCTCAAAGAAGAGGTAGTACCGATGGACAGCAACGTGATCCTCCCCAGCGTGGGGCAGACCTGGCTGGCGGACCTCGGCCCGGACACGCCGCTCGGCCACTTCACGGTGGAGATCACCTTCGACTCGGCGACCCAGGTCACCTTCGAGGTGACAGGCGGTGCCATCGAGGGCCGGAAGCAGACAATGGAGTACACCACCACCCAGCTCTGCGACGGCCTGTACGTCGTGCGCTGGACCGAACCCGACGCCGGTGACCACGTCACTCACATCGAGGACTACACCGAGGGGACCTGCATGGCCAGCTCCGTCATCGGTGGCGAGTTCGTCCAACTCCATGGAAAGTGGAGCCGCGTCCGCTGAACCCGTGGTGACGGCCGCAGGTCGCGCGTCATCCTGGCGGTGAGGCTTCCAGGGACAGATCTCTCCCCCTGACAACACTGCTCCGCGATGTCAGGGTGATGGCATGAACCGCGATCCTCACCGCCATGATCTGGGGGAATTCCTCAAGGCACGCCGTGCCGAGCTCGACCCGGCCGCCGTCGGCCTGCCCGACGGCGGCCCGCGTCGCGTCGCGGGCCTGCGCCGTGAGGAGATCGCCGTATTGGCGGCCATCAGCACCGACTACTACGCCCGCCTCGAACAGGGCCGAATCCAGCCCTCGCCGTCCGTGCTGGACTCCCTGGCCCGGGTGCTGCACCTGGACGACGACCAGCGCGCCTACCTGTACGAGCTCGCGGCCAAGGACGAATACCGCCCGCACCGCCGACAGCCGCGCGCCAGGATCCAGCCCCAGTTGCAGCGCATGCTCGACGACATGGCGCACACCCCCGCCTTCGTGATCGGACCGCGCACCGAGATCGTCGCCTGGAACGCCATGGGCGCCGCCCTGATCACCGACTTCGCGAAGATCCCCGAGAAGCAGCGGTACTACATAAGACTCCTCATCACCGATCCCAGGATGCGTGAGCTGTACGCGGACTGGGAGGGCGTCACCCGGCTCGCCATCGCCCAGATGCGGATGCACAACACGAACAACCCCGGGGACGCGCAGCTCGCCGCTCTGGTCGGCGAACTCTCGGTCCGGGACGACCAGTTCCGTCGGTGGTGGGGCGCTCACAACGTCGCCGTCCGGGACACCGGGACCAAGCACCTGCGCCACCCCGTGGTCGGAGACCTGCATCTCGACTGGAACGCCGTCACCTGGGCGGCAGGCCCTGACCTGCAGATCATCGTGTGGACCGCAGAATCCGGCACTCCGACCCACGACAGCCTGCGCCTGCTGGCGTCCTGGGCCGCCGAGCCCAGCCACACGACCAGCGGCAGCTCCGCCTGACCGTCCCCGGTTTCCCTCCGAGAAATGGGAGAGTCCTTTCTCCTACGCAGCGCGCATCCAGGAAAAGGCTCTCCCTTCTTCACTCGGTGCTGGAGGCCATCCCCCGGGTGCCGAGGCCGAACCCCATCGGGGGCGGTGTGTCTTCGGCTGACCCACCGGGCCCGACCGGCGGAGAGCATGCCCACGTCGTGTGATCGAACCCTTGCGCGGCATGTGCGCCGCTGCCCCCGACCCTGACACACTGCTGAGGAGATGGCCGGCGAGCCGCCCATCCGCGACGAGTACCTGATCGTCGACGGGGGTGCTCTGGCCGGCACCGGCGACTCCTATTCGGTCACCCACTGACGCGAACTGCGGCGGCCACACCGGCGCACGCAGAGGTGCGGTCGGTGTGACCGCACGCGGGTGCGGCATAGTCCCAGCTCGCGACGAATTGCTACGGAGGCTCCGCCCCTACTGGGTGCGGAGCCTCTGCGCGGTGGAAGGGGAATCCGCTGTGTGGGGGTTCTGTCCCGTTGGCTGGACTGGGCGGACGCGGCTGTTGCTGCAGAAGCTGTCTAACTCATCGGCCCCCAGGGGCCATTGAGGGGCTACAGGGACAGGAACAGACCAACAAGCACTGCACAGGGCTGACACAGACAAGCACTGCACGGGGCTGACACGGATCGGCACGTCTGACCTGCAAGAATGGCGTGAATCGGCAATGATCGGCAAGGGCCGCCAAGATCCTCAAAGGACTCATAATCCGTCGGCCGTGGGTTCGAGTCCCACCCGCCCCACCTGCGCAGGCTCCTGACCTGCGGAAACGTTCTTTTTTGGGTGCCGGATCGTCAACTCTGCCTCTACGGGCTGAATCCGCTGCTCGTGAGTCCAACGGCATTTGTCTGTGCCGGTCTTGCGGTTGCGCTGACCTGCGCAGGTGGTTCGCCCACCGCCGGATTCCGAGCCGGCGGCGGGGCCGTGGTCGGTTCACCGTGGACACCTCCCCGGCAGAGGGGCGGTACTTGCTGAGCGACGACGTGCCGGGGTTCCGGTGGCGTCACCGCCGGCTCCACCCAGCCGCGCCGTCACAGCGGCAGGACTGCCGCACCGATCAGTCCGTCCTCGTCGACGGTGAGGAACGCGGGATGGAGAGGGCCTGTTCGGCCCAGATCGTCTTGCCGGTGTACGTCTGGCGGGTGCCCCAGCCCTGGGTGAGCTGGGCGACGAGGAGCAGGCCGCGGCCGCCCTCGTCGAAGGTGCGGGCGCGGCGCAGGTGGGGGGCGGTGTTGCTGGCGTCGGAGACCTCGCAGATGAGGTTGCGGTCGAGGATGAGCCGGAGCTGGATGGGGGCGCCGCCGTAGCGGATGGCGTTGGTGACGAGTTCGCTGACAACCAGTTCGGTGACGAAGGCGGCCTCGTCCAGGCCCCAGGCGTCCAACTGCCGGGTGGCCTTCTTACGCACCTCGGTGACCGCTGAGGGATCGGGCGGCACGTCCCAGGTGGCGACATGGGCCGCGTCCAAGGCGCAGGTGCGGGCTATCAGCAGCGCCACGTCATCGGTGGGGTGGTCCGGGAGAAGTGCCTGGAGCACGGTGTCGCAGGTGCTCTCCAACGACTGAGCCGGCCGGGCCAGCACCTTGCGCAGCAGGTCGAGGCCTTGGTCGATGTCGCGGCCACGGGCCTCGATGAGGCCGTCGGTGAACAGCGCGAGGAGGCTGCCTTCGGGCAGCTCGATCTCGGCGACTTCGAAGGGCAGGCCGCCCAGCCCCAGCGGCGGGCCGGCAGGGATGTCGGGGAATTCCACGGCGCCGTCCGGGGTCACCAGCGCGGGTACGGGGTGGCCCGCGCGAGCCAGTGTGCAGCGCCGGGAGACCGGGTCGTAGACGGCGTACAGGCAGGTCGCGCCGATGTCGCCGACGGTGTCGGCCGCGCTTTCGCCCTCGGCGGACATGCGGATGACGATGTCGTCCAGGTGGGTCAGCAGTTCGTCGGGCGGGAGGTCGACATCGGCAAGGGTGCGCACGGCGGTACGCAGTCGTCCCATGGCGGCCGAGGCCTGGATGCCGTGGCCGACGACGTCGCCGACGACGAGCGCGACCCGGGTGCCGGACAACGGGATCACGTCGAACCAGTCGCCGCCGACGCCGGCCTGCGTGCTGGCGGGGAGGTAGCGGGAGGCGACGTCGACGGCGGCCTGCGGGGGCAGCCGTTGCGGCAGGAGACTGCTTTGCAGGGTGAGGGAGGTGAGGCGCTCGCGGGTGTAGCGGCGGGCGTTGTCGATACAGACGGCGGCCCTGGCGGTGATCTCCTCGCCCAGCAGCAGGTCGTCCCGCTCGAAGGGTTCCGGGCGGCGGTGGCGGGAGAAAGTCGCCACGCCGAGGGTGATGCCGCGGGCGCGCATCGGCACGGCCAGCACCGAGTGGAAGCCGAAGCGTCGCATCTGCTCAGCCCGGTCCGGGGCCTGCCTCGCCACCTGGTCGATCACGGGAACGGTCACGTTCTCGATCAGCGGCCGGCCGGTGGTCAGGCACCTGGCCGCGGTCGACTCGTCCGGGTAGGCGGCCACCGTTCCGAGGCTCACCACGACCTCGGGGCAGCCTTCCAGGACGGACTGGTAGGCGACACGGCGCAGCATGACGGGGCTGGGCGGCGAGCCGGCGAGTGGGTCGTCGCCGCCTTCGATGGCGGGAAGCAGGTCGACGGTGACGAAGTCCGCGAGGTGCGGGATGGCCACATCGGCGAGTTCCTGTGCGGTCCGGGCGAGGTCCAGGGTGCTGCCGATGCGGATGCTGGCCTCGTTGAGCAGGGCCAGGCGCCCTCGGGCCAGGTGCTCCTCGGTCACGTCGTGTGCGGAAAGGAGCACTCCCCGTATCGTCCCCTCGGCGTCCCGCACGGGGGTGAGCGACGTTGTCCAGACGCTCTCGCTCTCTTGGCCCGCAAGGTGCAGGGACTGCTGTAGATGCTGCTGTTCGCCGGTCTCCAGGGCCCGCCGCATGCACTGTTCCGTCCGGTCGCTCTCCGGATCGACCACGATCTCCGATACGCGCAGCCCCTGCATCGCCGCTTCGGGCAGGCCGATCACCCGCTCCATGTTTGCGTTCGCCCGCCGCAGCCGCAGGCCGGTGTCGTACAGCGCCGTGGTGAACGGGGACCCGGTGAACGCGCACAGCACCAGCGCGTCGTCCTGGAGCGGCGACGACGGCCGGGCCAGGGGGGAGACCAGGAGCCACTCGCCGCCCTCCTTGTCCTCGCCGTCGGGCGGCCGGCGGTGGGCGAGCAGGTTCACTGCGAGGCGGTGGCCGTCCCGGTGCAGGAGAGTGGCCGTCCCGTTCCACCTCGGCAGCGTCTTCAGGGAGCGCAGCGTCTCGGCGGGCGGCTCCCCGGGGAGCAGCGATGCGGCGGGCCGGCCGATGACCTCAGCGGACCGGTATCCGAGCAGCCGCCGTGCTCCCTCGCTCCACCCGGTCACGATGCCGTGCGGATCCATGCAGGCCCTGGCCGTGGCCGACTCGTCGATGGGGTCGTCCGGCCGCCACGCCGCCCGGTCGTCGCCGGCGGTGTCAGAACCCGTCATCGCGTTCATCCGCCCTCACCTCGGTCTTTCCACTGTGTGTCCCGGCCCGGCCACACGAGCAACCGACGGGGAGTGGTTGGACATATATGCTCAATAAGGCCATAAGCGTTAAAGAGATACCAATGTGAAAAGAGATACCAATGTATCGGGGCTGGAGCGGCGTGCCATGACGTCCACCGGCGAGGAGACGTGGCCGGACGTGGCCGAATGGACCGGGAAGATCTACAGCGGCGGTTGGCGGCAGTCCGAGGGCGGAGTTCAGCAGGTGAACGAACCTGCCACGGGAGAGCGGCTGGCGGAGGTGGGTGTGGCAGTGCCCGCGGATGTCGCCCGGGCCGGGGCCATGGCAGCCCGGGCTCAGCGGGCCTGGGCCGAGACGGCACCCCAGCAGCGTGCCGAGGTCCTGCTCCGCGCCGCCCGGGCACTGAGCGACAACAGCGCGGCGATACGCGAGTGGATCGTCAGGGAGTCCGCAGGCGTCCCGGCGAAGGGCGACTACGAGATCGCGGCCGGACTCAGCCAGCTGGCACAGGCCGCCGGACTCGCATCGCTGCCCCGCGGCGAAATCCTGAGCCCGTCGGCACCTGGCCAGACCAGTTACGCATGGCGGGTGCCGCTGGGGGTGGTCGGCGTCATCAATCCCTGGAACGCCCCCCTGCTGTTCGCCATGCGGGCCCTGGCGCCCGCGCTCGTGCTGGGCAACGCCGTCCTGCTCAAGCCCGATCCCCACACACCGGTGTCCGGCGGTGTCGTCGTGGCGCGGCTGTTCGAGGAGGCCGGACTGCCCGAGGGGCTGCTCCATGTCCTGCCCGGAGGCCCCGGCACCGGTGAGGCGGTCGTGGCTGATCCCCACGTCGCCATGGTCGTGTTCACCGGCTCCACCGAGGCGGGACGGGCGGTCGCCCGCGCCGCGGCCGACGGGCTCAAGCGGGTGGCCCTGGAACTGGGCGGCAAGAACTCGATCGTCGTGCTCGACGACGCGGACATCGACTCCGCCGCGGCAGCCGGGGCGATGAGTTCCTTCGGCTATCAGGGGCAGGCCTGCGTCGCCGCCGGACGTCATCTGGTGCACGCCGACTTCGTGGAGCCCTACACCGAGGCACTGATCAGGCAGGCCAAGGAACTGCGGGTCGGCGACCCCCGGGAGGAGGGTGTGGCCCTCGGCCCTGTGATCAGCGAGCGCCAGGCCGCGAGGATCGAACGCATCGTGGACGAGAGCGTGGCCGCCGGTGCACGGTTGCTGGCAGGCGGCCGCCGCGACGGGCTGTTCTACCCGCCCACCGTGCTGGACCACGTCGATCGGACCATGCCCGCCTTCACCGAGGAGATCTTCGGGCCTGTCGCCCCCGTCGTCGCGTTCCGTACCGACCAGGAGGCCGTCGAGATCGCCAACGACACCGAGTACGGCCTGACGGCGGCTGTGCACTCCCGTTCGGCGTCGCGGGCCGCGGTCATCGCCGAGCAGTTGCGCACCGGCATGGTGCACCTCAACGACGTGTCTGCCAAGGACGCCGCGAACGCCCCCTTCGGCGGGATGGGAGCATCCGGCAACGGCTCCCGCATCGGTGGCACTGCCAACCTGGAGCAGTTCACCCAATGGCGCTGGATGACGGTCCAACGTTCCGCGTGATTGCGCGGTGACGATTGACCACCCACAGGGCGACTCGCGGTCGGAGCAATCGCCAGGAACTGCGGATCGGTTCGGATGGGCGGCCATCCCGGCCGACCACGAGCGAGGGCCGCGAGCGCCGGCGGCCCGGGTGTTTCTGGCTGTGCGGGGCGGTGTCGGGACGCGGTGTCCTCGGTCGAGGGGCAGACCGAGGACACCGCAAGCCGCAGGCCGTGGTCGCGCGACCTGTTGGAGGCCAGGAGCGGTCTTCGGGCGAGGGTCAGTTGCCGCCGGCGGCCTTGAACATGTAGTTCTCGGCCTTCTCACGGCTGACGTTCCAGTACGAGACCGCGGGATTGTCGTCGATGTTCAGGAAGTCGGCCTCGTCGGGCAGCGGGACCTCGATCGGCCCGCTGTCCGGATCGGCGTTGGAGACGCGGCCCTGGAGGCTGACGGTCATCGTCTCCACGGCCTCGGTCGGCGCACCGGTACGGAAGAGGAGCATGCCCGCGTACGCCTTCTTGCCCGGCCCGATCTTGACTGCCTTCATCTCGGACTCCATCGGGCCGACCTGATCCTCGCGACCGTTGTCGAAGCGGACGATCGGGTAGCGGTAGAGAGTGCATTCCTTGTCGCCGGTGTTGGTGGCCGTGAGGAGGAGGTGCCGGACCGAGTCATGTGGGTAGAGCGTCGTGGCGACCGAGATGTTCGCGTCGCTGCAGGCGGTGGCGCTCTCGCCGACGGTGCCGCTCGACCCACCGGAGTTCCCCGAGCCGCCGCTCGAGTCCTGCGAGCTGCCACCCGTGCCGGCGCCCCCGCCGGGCTGAGTGGAGGCGGTAGCGCTCGGGGTCGTGCCCCCGCCGCCGGGCTGAGTGGAGACGGTCGCGCTCGAGGCCGTGCCCCCGCCGCCGGGCTGGGTGGAGACGGCCGCGCTCGGGGTGGCGGGCGGGGTGATGGTGCCCGTGCCGTTGTTCGTGGCGCCCGGCTCGCAGGCCGTGGCGGAGAGGAGGGCGGTGAGGGCCGCGGCTCCCAGGGCGTAGGTCTTCCAGCTCTTGTGCGCAATACGCATGGTCATCCCCCGTGTGCAGTCATGTGGTCCGAATGCGCGACCAACCAATGTGATGATGCGACGAGGAGATCGCCCAACTCCCGTTTTCGCGTAGCCGTGACGGCACGCAGACATGGAGGGCGGGCTTCTCCTTCGCCGCCTCAGGGCCTGCCCCGAGATTCCTCCAGCCGGACGGTGGCGGGCGGTTCGCTTCGCGGGGTCGTCAGGGTCGTCAGGGTCGTCAGGGTCGTCCGGGTCAATGGGTCCCCAAGGCCTGCGGGGCCACGAAGTTTCCGGACAGGCGCCCAAGAATTCGGCGCCACCCAGTAAAAAATGCTCGCCGGAGTTCCGTGAGGAAGCCGTCCAGATCGCCTTGAGGTCAAGCAAGACGATCTCGAAGTCCATGCCGAGCACGCGAAGTTGCGAATGGTCGCGTGAAATAGACGGTCGGACGCCTGTCCGGGAAACGCGCCGCCCCTCACCAGAGCGTGTATTGCCGAGCGCGTTCGAGCAGGTACCGAGTGGTCGCGCCACCCTTGCCGCCCCCTCACGTCTGAACCGCACAGATCACGGGGGAAGGCCCCGCTGGGGCTTCCCCCGTGACGTTCAGAGGAAGACCCAGGACCCGGTCGCGGTACCGCCGCCGCTTCGGTTCTCCTGAATGGCCCAGGCGTAGATCGGTTCGCTCTGGGTCCACGCGAGATTCCCGAAGAGTGCGTACTGGCCGCACGATTGGGTCGTGTGCCAGCCGCCGTACTGCTCGCCGCTGGGCGTGCTGGTGATGAGGCGGATACGCGCGCTGGTCACACCCTTGTTGCAGGGGAATCTCACCGACATGGCACCGGAGAGGTGCTTTTTGGAGGCGGAGTCGGTGAACGTGCCGCTTCCGCACACGTAGCTGTCGCAGTAGTCGCTTCGTCCGGTGAAGGACGGGGCGATGGCTGCCGGCACAACGCCGGCCCGCGCGCCGTGCGGCGCCGACGGGGCTGCGGAAGCCGGAGTGGCTGTGGCGAAACCGCCCAGGGCGATCACGCAGCCGGTCACCGCGGTCATCGTTCGGATCCTCGATCTGAACACTTTGGGTTTCCTTCCCTCGGTGTTGCGGACCACGCGGCCCATCGCGGCTCACCACATGGTGGGGAGCTGCGATGCCGTGGGGCCGCCGGTAGAGGGAAAGCTAGCTGGAAGGGCCGTTCCCTCTCGCCCAACCATGGGTTGAACTGCGCCTGCAACCATGGTGGTTGGCGGTGTACAACCTGGGGTGTAGCTGTGGTGGAAAGCGCGGTGGAGCGATCGCTCGGAGCCTACGCTCGGACGATGTTGGCGCAGCGCATGTGGAGCGGGGCGGTTCGCCAGGCCTTCCCGCAGGTGGCGGACATCGTCTACGCGGCGGTGTCGGTCTGGATCTCGAGCACCGCGCTGCGCAACCTGCCCGACCCGCACGGCTACTGGCGGCAAGCCGACGTATGGGCCTACGTACTGATCGCCCTGGTCTACCTTCCGCTGGCCGCGCGCCGCAGGGCTCCCCTGACCGTGTTCATCGGCACGGCGGCCTGCGTGCTGTGTTACTTCACCCTGGCCTACTACCACGTGGTCGTTGTCAGTGGACTGGGCCTGGCGCTCTACACCGTCGCGGCGCGGTGCCCGCGCAGGGTCGCTGCGAAGTGCGCCGCCGCGTCGCTGCTGGTGCTGCTGTGGGGCGCGCGGCTCGCCGAGCCCGGGAGCGGCCCCTTCAGTGTGGCCTTCGTGACCGTGATGGTCGCCGTCACCTGGGTGACCGGCGACCGGTCCCGCCGGCTCGCGGAGCGCGGCGAGCGCCTCGCGGTGCTGACCGGGCAACTGCGCCTGGAGCAGGAGGAGAAGGCGCAGCGGGCCGTCATGGCCGAGCGCATGAAGATAGCCCGTGAACTGCACGATGTGATCGCCCACCACGTGTCCGTGATCTCCGTCCAGACCGGCCTGGCCGGATATGTCTTCACCTCCGATCCGGGGACGGCCCGCGAGGCGCTGAAGACCATCGCGGGCAGCGCCCACGAGGCCATGGCGG